>CACPHA010000032.1 GCA_902633655.1 Paracoccaceae bacterium | reverse complement strand
AAAGATGCATGGCAAGATCAACAGAGCAGAGAGTGGCGCGGTGCTTAGATTAAATATGCCAGACAAAATATGCCCAATAAACATAAGAATGGCCCCAAATCCATAAATAATGGCCTGAACCTGCATCTGCTCATTTTTTTCTGTTTTTAGTGCTGTAAGATATGCAACGGTTGGTGGCCCAAACGCACCGCAGGTGCCTCCTGCAAAGCCTGCAAGTGTGGCAAATGCAATCTTTGATCGAGTGCTATCATGACTTATTCCAAACCGGACGCCAGAGATGTGAAACAGAGAAAAAGACAACACCAGGATCCCAAGGATCCCCATCAAAGACTGTTGCGGTATATATGGTGTGAACTTAGCGCTAGCTAAAATGAATAGTGCCATCACGGAAAGGAAAAGCTTGTGTTTCTTTAAAGAGTTAACGGAGTTGGAAAAGCCTTGTTCGTGGGCTTGCTGATAGTTAGTAATTACCGTTGGTAGTATAAGTGCTGCTAGCGCAGTATGAATGGGAAACAGCATTGCCAAAGAGGACATCAGAATCATTGGCATTGCGAAGCCGACTACACCTTTAACAATACCTGCGACAATTCCGGAAACTAATGACAGGACAAGCACATTTGTGTCCAAGTTAACTATCGAAGGCTCCATAAAAGCGCTCGTAGCACAGCCCCTAGTTCGTTGCACTAGAAAAGCAATACGAAATTTAAAAACAATTTGTATGGTGCAGTGGCATTTTTGTTGCGCTGCAGTTGCAATGTGATTATGACGGGGCTGTTAAAGAAAGGATTAAAAGCATGGCCCATGATGGACAAAGTCATTTTCTGGAGCGATCGTTTCTTATCGAAGATTTACTAGCTAAGACTGCTCGCAGTGTGGAGCTGGCTAACCAGGTACTCGATTCTGCATTGTCAACGGTTTATACTTTAGTTTCTCGCGAAGGCCGAGTATCTTCGGAACTGATAGATGAAAATCAAACTGCAGCACACGGTTTAGGCTGGCTAGCCACTTATGTGGAAGCGCTCAAGCAAATGCAACAATGGGCAGAAAAGATCGAGGCAGAAGGTCGGTTCGGCGAAACTGAACAACTTATCCTTCAAATAGCTTTCGGCGAATATCTTTCGCAGCTTTATGGTGGCCTTCCGATGAGCCAGACAGAAATTCTGCGCCTAAGCGATATTGGCTTAACGCAAGACGAAATGCATCTCTTTATGGATCCGGCTCTCAGCGACTTGATGACCAATGGAAATACGCAGGCCTCTCGTATGCGTCTGGTTGAGCTGATACAGGAAAACGATGCTGAAGTTATTGTGGGCTTCTCTGGTCTTGATGAGGAGCTGGAAATGATCCGCGAACAATTTCGTCGATACAGTATTGAGCGCATCGAACCTATTGCCCACGAATGGCATTTGAAAGATGAGTTGATTCCGATGGAAATAATCGAAGAGCTTGCGGAACTTGGAGTTTTTGGTTTGACCATTCCTGAGGAATACGAAGGCTTGGGTATGAGCAAAGCGTCCATGGCGGTTGTATCAGAAGAACTTTCACGTGGCTACATTGGCGTAGGTTCTCTTGGGACGCGCTCAGAAATTGCGGCTGAACTCATACTTTGTGGAGGTACTGATGAACAAAAATCTAATTGGTTGCCCAAAATCGCAAGTGCAGAAATTCTTCCAACGGCCGTATTTACGGAGCCTAACACTGGATCAGACCTCGGATCACTGCGCACGCGAGCAGTTAAAGATGGTCCAAACTATCGCATAACTGGTAATAAAACTTGGATCACTCATGCATCTCGGACACACGTAATGACTTTACTTGCGCGTACTAACCCCGATACCGTAGACCACCGAGGTTTGTCAATGTTTCTAGCTGAAAAATCACCCGGTACAGACGAACTACCTTTCCCAGATGAAGGTATAACTGGCGGAGAAATTGAAGTACTGGGTTATCGTGGGATGAAGGAATATGAGCTTGGCTTCGATAGCTTCCAAGTGAAAGGTGAAAATCTTCTTGGCGGCGAAGAGGGTAAGGGTTTCAAACAACTGATGCAAACTTTTGAAAGTGCTCGCATTCAAACTGCAGCGCGTGCCGTTGGCGTGGCGCAATCGGCTTTAGATGTTTCTATGCAGTATGCTCGGGATCGGAAGCAATTTGGAAAATCACTTGTCGAGTTCCCACGTGTAGCAAATAAAATTGCAATGATGGCAGTTGAGATCATGGTTGCTCGACAGCTGACCTACTTTAGCGCTTATGAGAAAGATAATGATCGCCGATGCGACCTTGAAGCTGGCATGGCCAAGCTTCTTGGCGCAAGGGTGGCCTGGTCAGCAGCAGACAACGGATTGCAAATTCATGGTGGTAACGGTTTTGCGCTCGAATACAAAATTAGCCGAATCCTCTGTGATGCGCGGATCCTTAATATATTTGAAGGCGCTGCTGAAATTCAGGCACAAGTTATTGCCCGTCGGCTGCTACAGTAATTATTTACCGTGTGTTAAAGAAAGCTAACAGTCTGGCGGTACGTTATTTTTTTTATCCATGGTTTAATGTCCAGGATTGGTGTGCCATATAAGGAGTCCGTTGCATCAACTTCGACCCTTCCAGATGTTAGATCAATATCTGTGATGCATACGGCTTGAATTGAAATCGGGTTTGGACGAACGGAGCTCCTGAGTGCGAAAGCACCTTTCTCCTTAGTAGCATCTTTCGGAGCTTGAATAATAATATCCCGCAGCGCTCGATCAAGCCAAAGCAATAGTTATAGCTATATCTATATCTTCATACCGATATCTAGGCCGGTTAATCCTTCGCGATAGGGCGCATCTATAATTAAGACTGCATTACTTTGACCGATATCACGAGCCTTGGTAAGATTTTTGGGGCAGTTACCTTTAGCCCAGTTCGACTTAAGTCGTCCAATGAAGGAGAGCCGGGCGTCATCGTTTTCTTTAGGATCCATGCCTACCAGCCTTTCATTTTCACGAAGGCCTTTATCTTCTAACATTGGAGATCCCATGATAAAACAAGTGTATAATTTTATGGATGGCCTTTAATGCTTTTGGTGTAGGTGTCAAAAGGTAAATATCGCTCCACATTTGTTAATTCCAGCACTGGTGTCTAGAAAGCAGATAAACTTCGGAGGTGAATAGGGCTTTTTAAAAATGTAATTTACTGAAACTAATTTCAAACCAGTTAAGTGAGTTTATGCGTATTATTATTAGTTTACTTTATAAACAGTGGCGCAAAATTACTTTGATGATCATTTACAATAGAGGCCTTTTATGAGTCGGATAATACCACTTTTTTTTCTTCTACTACTGGCCGGATGCGGCTTGAAACCGTCTTTGAAAGACGAAAAACTATCTAATTTGCAGCTGAATCTTGAAGAGTTCTTTGAGGGGGATGTTGTGGCTTATGGACAGTTTCAGGACATCCTTGGTAATGTAAGCCGCAGGTTTGTCGTGGACGTAAAAGGAACTTGGGATGGCAAACAGTTGACCCTTGTTGAGGATTTTCGGTATGCGGATGCTAGCCAAGAGAAGCGTGTATGGAGGCTAACCAAAACTGGTGAACAAACATGGGTTGGCAGTGCGGATGGTGTGATTGGTGTAGCGGAGGGAAGAGAAGACGGTGACACCTTCTATTGGGCTTATACGATCGATCTCCCCGTTCCTGATGGTACGATGCAAGTAAGTTTTAAGGATTATATGTGGCTTCAATCAGAAGATCGACTTCTTAACAAAGCTTATATGTCCAAATGGGGTTTTCCTCTTGGCGAAGTAATTTTGATGTTTGAAAAGAAATCATGATTGGAATTCAAGTGATTTTTCAGGGTGAAAATCAACTGGAATATCATTACCCCCACCCAGAATAAGGTCTGCCATGACTTCCGCTATTTTAGGTGCCATTCCAAAACCAATTTTAAAGCCGCCATTGGCGATAAATGCATCGGGATCCAAGGGATGGCGACCAAGAATAGGTGCACGAGAAATTGCCCTTGGGCGAACGCTTGCCCACCTCTTGATAACTTTTACTTTACGTAATTCGGGAAGTATAGATTGAGCCTGGGTAATCAATAAATCAAGCTTTTCGTCCGTACTATTACCGCTTTCATAGTCCCTCTCTGAAGTAGAGCCAACGGCAAGTGTTCCATTTTGATGCGGGATGAAATGTAATGAGTCGGCGAAGAGTTGAGGTGCTTGCCGTCTGTCAAAATCAAATAAAGCAGCCTGTCCTTTAACACCACTTCCGAATGGTATACTAAGTGTTTTTGAAATCCGCACTAAATCGTGAATACCCGTGGCCCATAGCGTTGCACCCAAGTTGTGACCCTGTTTAAAAAATCGAACACCTCGCTTACGTAACGCCACCTCAAGCAGGTGACAGGCGGCACCGGGATTAATGCGCGCGCTCAACGTATCTTTGATCCAGTAGCCTGTCGGAGAGGGGGGAGCAAAATTTGGCCGGGAGTTTATTACCGCCCATTCAGCTAAGCCTTTCCAGAGCATTTTGGCGTTTTCGCTACGAATATGAGCAAGCTCCAGGCTATCTGCATCAGGAATAGGTTGAATGCGACCAAGCCGCGCGTAACCGGAAGAACCTCTAGCAACTTCCTCTACGCCCTGCCAAAATGTTTCTGCTGTTATAAGGCTTTCAAATTGGAATTCTTTCTTTGCATTCCATTTTTCGGGTACATGTGGGGCCAAAGCTCCGACAATGCCTCCGCTTGACCATGATCCAACGCCATGGGGATCTACCACCTGAACTTTTGCTCCACGCCGTATACAGGCCCAAGCAATTGAGAGACCGAATATTCCTGCGCCCCTCACCGTCACATCTATCATTGCATGCCTTCTGTTCTTTGACTAAATGCCATAGGAGTGTTTTATTATTACCGCAAGGCATCAGCATGCAGACAGTCTTTCCTGATCTAGTGTGGAGGGATGGACGGTTACCTCTGTCTAGACGTTTTGATGATCCTTACTTCTCGTTTGAAAACGGTTTTGATGAGACGAAGCATGTGTTCTTGGATGCCAACAAAATCCCTGAACGGTTTTGTGATGGGTTTACCATTGCAGAGCTTGGTTTTGGAACAGGTTTGAATTTTTTGACTACATTATTGGAATGGCGTCGGTTTGGAACAAAGGGGCGATTTTATTTCACAAGTTTTGAAGCTTATCCCATAAGAAAGGAAGACATGATGCGCGCTTTAGCGAATTTTGAGATTCTGACGCCTTTTGCAGAAGAGCTTGGCAAAAAGTGGAACCTTTTGCTGCAGCAGGGTTATTTAGTCATGCCTGATGTCACGCTTACTCTAATTATTGGTGATGCACGAAAAACCGTTCCAGTTTGGCGTTCTTATGCAGATTGCTGGTATCTAGATGGGTTTTCGCCGATTAAGAATCCTGAGCTGTGGGGAGCTGCACTTCTGGAGCAGGTTTACCGCCACACTAAAGTGGGAGGCACCGCCTCGACCTATACGGCGGCAGGTTTTGTTCGGAAAAACTTAAAACAGGCAGGTTTCTATGTCGAGCGAATCTCGGGATATGCTAGGAAACGGCATATGACGATCGCAAAAAAAAATGCTAACCATGCAAAATAAGATTTACCACGGTTTACCGATCACGATCTATATTATTTTTTTTTGCGGTGCAAGATGGCGTGTCATGGCATTTGGCAAATACCTAAAAAGTGCAGATAGTGGTAACGATCTGATGATGGTTCTTTGCAGCTTATATACTTTGGCTTGCGTACCGCGCATAGAGAGGTATCAAAATTGTTTCAAATTCGTCAGTTATAAGTAGAATATTTTGCGAGGTGCATTTTTAGCCATTGGAATTTGGTTTACCATTTCGGGTTTGACCTACCTTGGGTTGACTGAGAGCGATGCAATTTTTGCCTACTACCCTTTGATCATAGCGGCTTTATCAGGCCGCTTGCTCGCAGAGATAATTTGCTCGGGGCACTGGAAAGCTTATTGTGAGCTTCGTTGGATCGTTGATTATAATATTACCCGGTGTCGGGGTCTATAGCTATGCAGCCTACAAAACTTTGATATCGGCCGTGCTATTTGCTGTCTCTTGTCTGAGAGACAGAATCGTATCACTCAGTTATAACCCCATTACCTCATCTTACTGGACTGGAGTCATGGTGCCCAAAATTTCGGCAGCCGTGGAGATTTGGTTTTGGGAAGCGATAATTCTAACAGATTTCTAGTGGATTATGGTTTTATGGATTAGCGGTGTTCTGGTCATTGGCTCCTGATCAAAAGCTATGAATCGACTAAAGCAAGTGTGATACAATCTTTTACATATTTTCACACGATCTTTGTGACTTTAATTGGTCTTTTAGTTTTTGGTGAAGTCCTGGAACTTTATTTGGCTTTTGGTGGCGGGGTTGCAATAGCCAGTTGTTTATTTATATTTTGGCACGGCTGGCTAAAAGCCTGATCCTCTTAAAAAATCAGAAAACGGAATCGGTAGCGGATCCAACCCAAGACGAGCACGATAAATGGGAATGCTCTCGGTTGTACGCATTACATAGTTTCGTGTTTCGGCAAAAGGAATCATCTCTATCCAATTAATTATATCTAGGTCTTTATTACGCGGATCGCCAAGTATGGCACTCCAATTTTCCACACGGGTTGGACCGGCGTTATATGCGATCGAGACCAAAATCGGGTTGGCGCCAAAACGTTCGGATAGTTCAGTTAGATATGTTGTGCCCAGCAAAGCATTATATTTCCAATCGCTGAGCATCCTATTTTTTTCATATTGAACTCCAATCTTCTCCGCCATCTCTCTAGCCGTTCGCGGCATGACCTGCATTAGACCAAGTGCTCCAACTGGAGAAGTCAAATTTGGATCAAACTCGCTTTCGCGACGCGCAATTGCAAGACTCAATTGATTAGGTGCAGCATAGCCTTGATTGATAATAGGATGAGTTGCGAAATACGGACGTGGAAAACTCTTGCCTTGACGGGCTTTCCGTTTTCCAAGCGTTACAAGCACATGTGACTTTTGAAATTCCTCCAAAAAGTCGGTCATCTGAAGAATTTCGTGATCGTTAAGAGTTTCTGCCAGATGATTTATAAAACGTTCTCCGAGCACATCTTCATCCGCTGCAAAAAGTAAAATTGCAGCCTGGAAGACGCTGCTTTTGCGAAAGGAAGCCATGCGCCAATCGGGTAGCTCAGGAAGTGGGTCAAAGTTATACGGGAAAGCGGCAGAGATTTCTTCGGCACTTAGAAGACCGTAAAAGCTTGTCTGATACTCAGCGCCTTTTGAAAAAGCACTTTGGGCTTCATCTTCCATATCCAGTGCCCTGTATGCCAGACCCAACCAGTAAAATGCACGTCCCAGCGAAATAGGTGTATCTACCGCAAATAGAACATTTTCAAAATGCAGCTTTGCGGCTTTAGGTCTGTTGAGGTGGCGGAGTGCAATGAAGCCAGATAACCACTCTAAGTCGGTATAAATGTGGCCATCAGTCATATGATGAAGCGAAGCTAGTTTGTACGCAACCTTGTATCGCTTATCAAAAATTAGATCGCGTGCGATCCTAAGGCGATCATCGCCCCAGGCTTCAGGACGCCCTAAGGTGGCAGGTGATGAACTTACTTTCTGAATCAGATTGATTGCAGAATTTCTTTTTTTTGCAATCAATCGCCACTTGAAGCGTGCGTGTGAAAGCACTGGCTCTTCACGTAAATTTTTTGGTATCTTTGCGATCAAGCTGTCAACGCCATCGGCACCAGACTGAAGAGCCAGGCAACCTTTTGCCAGGGCCAATTCTCCATCATTTAGGAGCGGGTAGAGAGCGCGGACCTGTCTGTGGTCTTGCCGCCAGAGCATTTCACGTAAACGTGTAAGATTTAAATCTTTGGTTTCAACAATATAAGATGACAGGAAAATCCTCTGTGTTTGGTCATCCATTTCATAATTTTCCCAAGCTGTGCGAATGACATTTCGTGCGGTCTTATACTGCCGACCAGCTGTTAATGTACGTGCATAAGCCAAAGAGCCTTTCGCCGTTTTTGGAGGGTTTTCACTGAAAAAAAGTGCGCTGAGTTTCATTGAAGCATCAAGAAAAGATCCCTCCGATCGCTTTTTGAAATAAGGCAGGCCGGGCCAATCTGGGTTTCTTTTAAGAAATGCAACCGCGCCCTGCGCCGTGCCGGCTTGTGCGCGATGCATATGCCATTCGATAAGATCGCGCGCTATCCGACCATCTTGGCTGGCGATTTTTAGCGCTAGTTCCCAATTTTCAGAATCCATTGCGGAAAAAGCTTTTTTAAGAGGGCGCTGATCGCTATTGGCCACGGTCGCCACCGAAATAATAAGAATAATTCCAAAAATTCTGTTCAACATAGCTTGTAATTTTTTGCATGAAACGGATAGTTAGGGTGAAGTGTATAGGCTCAAGATGAGATCGCCAGATAATTTACGCAGCTCAGCAACAATTTGCTTCAATTATGAAGTTATATTGAAATAGAAAAAGGAACGTTTAATGCTTAAGGGTTCAATGACTGCATTGGTAACACCTTTCAAAGGTGATGAAATAGATTTGGTAACGCTCAGGAAGCTTGTAGATTGGCAAATCGAACAGGGATCGCATGCTTTAGTTCCGGTGGGCACGACTGGCGAGAGCCCAACACTTACACATGAAGAACACGAGGCAATTGTTGCCGAAACTGTTAACGCAGCAGCTGGGAGGGTACCTGTCATTGCAGGAGCTGGCTCAAACAATACTGTGGAGGCTTTGCGTCACATGAGGCATGCAGAAAAAGTTGGTGCCGAAGCCGCGCTCGTTGTAACCCCTTACTACAATAAACCCACTCAGGAGGGGCTTTATGCGCATTTTGCAACGCTTCATGACTCCTGCGAACTACCAATCGTGATTTATAATATACCGCCGCGCTCCGTGGTTGATATGAAGCCAAAAACAATGGGTAAGCTCGCGAAGCTACCTCGTATAATTGGCGTAAAAGATGCAACTGGTGATCTAGCGCGTGTTTCTCAGCAGCGCATCAGCTGTGGTGAAGCGTTTCTGCAAATTTCGGGCGAAGATGCAACGGCGCATGGCTTCAATGCACAGGGTGGTGTTGGCTGTATTTCAGTTACCGCGAACGTGGCACCCGCGCTTTGTTCCGAGCTCCAAGTGGCCTGTATGGCAGGTGACTATGCAGAAGCCCTGAGAATTCAGGATCGTCTTATGCCCTTGCATCAGGCGATTTTTACGGAACCGGGCCTTGTTGGAGTAAAGTTTGCAATGTCGGAGATTGGGCTCTGTAGTGAAGAAGTACGTCTACCTTTAACGCCATTATCAGATGGTACTAAAGAACTTGTCCGCAGAGCTTTGCAGCACGCGGGCTTCTTAAATTAAATTTCCCAGCATTTGGGGCGTATTTCTCATCCTAGAGGCACCGAATTGCTACATTTTGTTGACCACTTTGGACCAGAAGATATACCCGCATTGGTAATTTCCCATGGCCTTTATGGATCAGCTCGTAACTGGAGCCTAATAGCAAAAAGATTGTCACAAAGTCGACGTGTCATTGTAGTGGACCAACGTAATCACGGTGCAAGCCCTTGGTTTGAAACTAATAGCTACGAAGATATGGCTGCAGACTTAGCTGAAGTGGTGGATTTTATTGGTGGGCCTTGCGACATCGTTGGGCATTCGATGGGTGGTAAGGCGGCAATGGTCCTCGCATTGACCCATCCAAACCTTATTGATCGCTTGTGCATTGCAGATATAGCACCTGTTCGATACGTACACGATCAGTCACAATTCTTAAGAGCTATGAAGGCTGTGGACTTATCACAAATAAAATCCCGTTCTGACGTAAGAGTGCAATTGTTGAGAAGCGTTGGGGATGAACTGCTTGCGAGCTTTTTTGCTCAGTCCGTAGATGTGGAGGGTAAACGGTGGCGGCTTAATCTTGACGTCTTAGAACTGGCGATGCCAAAGATTTTAAGCTTCCCTGAAATTTGCGCTACTTTTCAGGGAACCACCCTGTTTCTTTCAGGTAGTAAAAGCCATTATGTTACCTCAAACATGCGCGAACTGATAAAGGCTTTTTTCCCATCAGCAGTTTTCGCAAAAATCCCACGGGCTGGACATTGGTTGCATGCTGACAGACCACGCGCTTTTGAAGAAGTGCTAAAGGTGTTTTTTGGACACCGTAAATAAGCAATAACTCTCCCCTAATCTGACAAATTTTGAAAAGTGACCTAAAAAACTAAGAAATTTTAATGTTAGAATAAATTTACAGTCAGAGAAATACTAAAGCCGGCCAAAAAAATAACAATGTGTAGTTGCTTGGGTGATATGAGAGTTTAATCTAACACCATTGTTTGAAATTAAAGTACTTAGTTATCGGTCGCCTAGCGCATAAAAGTGGCCTTTTGTAATGCCCATTTTTGAAAATCGCAGGGCAACAACCAATGCTTAGTTCTAAAACGGACACAGATTTTTAAGTTGAACACTCACTTAGCTTCGTGGATTTATATTTACTCTAAACTTCTTTTTCCGACTATTAAACTCGGCCTTTTATCAAACATTTTCAATGTGGGAGGCAGTAAGGTGCAAATTCTCTTTGGCTTCGCTTCACTTGGAGAGGGCATCAATACAAAGATCATTAGATCTTAGTACTTTGGTCTCTTGACCAATAACGAAATTCAACTCATATCACGCCTTATGACAGATCTTAGTAAAATTCGGAATTTCTCGATAGTAGCTCATATTGATCATGGTAAATCTACGTTGGCCGATCGTTTGATTCAATCGACTGGTACAGTCGAAGATCGCGATATGAAAGAGCAATTACTTGACGCAATGGATATTGAACGTGAACGTGGTATTACGATTAAAGCAAATACTGTTCGCATCGAATACGATGCTGACGATGGTAATCGTTATATTTTAAACCTTATCGACACACCCGGTCATGTGGATTTTTCTTATGAGGTTAGCCGGTCTATGCGTGCTGTAGAGGGGTCATTATTAGTGGTAGACAGTACGCAAGGAGTTGAGGCGCAAACCTTAGCTAATGTTTATCAGGCTATTGATGCGGATCACGAGATAGTGCCCGTACTCAATAAAATCGATCTTCCCGCGAGTGACTGTGATCGTGTTGCTGAACAAATCGAAGATGTGATCGGCATAGATGCAAGTGACGCGATCCGCGTAAGTGCGAAGACGGGTATTGGGATAAAAGAGACGCTAGAAGCTATTGTTGCAAAACTTCCTGCGCCAGACGGTGATCGAGAAGCCCCTTTGCAGGCCATGCTGGTTGATAGTTGGTATGACAGTTATCTCGGCGTTGTGGTTTTAGTTCGCGTTATGCATGGTGTGTTGAAAAAAGGTGACCGGGTAAAAATGATTTCAAATGGTTCGGTCCATTATGTGGATCGAATAGGAGTATTTCGCCCTGAAATGGAAAATATAACAGAATTAGGACCAGGAGAACTCGGCTTTATAACAGCTTCTATAAAACAGGTGCGTGACACCCGAGTAGGGGATACGATCACTCATGAAAAGAAGGGTACAGGTACGGCACTTGAAGGCTTCAAACCGAGCCAACCAGTGGTATTTTGTGGCCTTTTCCCCGTTGATAGTTCAGAATTCGAGGATTTGCGCGAAGCAATTGAAAAGCTTGCCCTTAACGATGCATCCTTCAGTTTTGAGATGGAAACATCTGCAGCACTTGGATTTGGCTTTCGTTGTGGGTTCCTTGGACTACTGCACCTAGAAGTTGTACGAGATCGTATCGAGCGGGAATATAAAATTGAACTGATTACAACAGCTCCATCGGTCATTTATCAAGTTTTTATGCGCAATGGTGAGATCTCCGAGTTGCATAACCCAGCTGATATGCCTGATCTGAGTAAAGTAGATCATGTAGAGGAACCTCGGATTAAGGCAACAATACTTGTGCCGGATGACTATCTCGGGGATGTATTGAAACTTTGTCAGGACCGGCGCGGTATCCAGATGGATCTTACCTACGCAGGTAGTCGGGCAATGGTGGTGTATGATCTTCCCCTTAATGAAGTGGTGTTCGATTTTTACGATCGTTTGAAATCTGTTACTAAAGGATATGCCAGTTTTGATTACCAAATGACTGAATATCGAGAGGATACTTTAGTCAAAATGTCGATCTTAGTTAATGACGAACCTGTTGATGCTCTTTCGATGATGGTACACCGCGAGCGTGCTGAAATACGAGGGCGTGCTATGTGCGAGAAGCTCAAGGATCTTATTCCGCGGCATATGTTTAAAATTCCAATCCAAGCCGCAATTGGGGGCAAAGTAATAGCGCGTGAGACCCTAGCTGCGCTTCGTAAGGATGTGACTGCGAAATGTTATGGTGGGGATGCAACTCGGAAACGCAAGCTACTTGATAAGCAGAAAGCTGGTAAAAAGAAGATGCGTCAGTTCGGAAAAGTGGACATTCCGCAAGAGGCTTTTATTTCTGCGCTTAAAATGGATGGCTAATCCAAATTTAGCTGTGTCCCAAGAAACTGCAGCCTATGGCATCTGCGCATCTAAATTTGGCTTCTAAATAATCACTGTCAAATTGATAGACGAAATGAAGGAGATGAGGACAATGGAAAAGTACACAAAGCTGCAAATATGGATGCACTGGATTGTCTTCATCCTAGTAATTTTTCAATACGTCTTCCATGAGCCAATAGTTCAGGCCTTCGATTTAAGAGTTGAAGGAATGGACTATAGTCAAAGTACGCTTATTTCTTTGCATTTGGCTTTTGGTGGACTTATTTTTCTTTTGGTAGCAGCGCGAATTTGGGTGCGCGTGGAGCAGGGAGTTCCAGAGCATCCAGACGAACATGCAATTTTGATAAATCTCATTTCAAAAGCCGTGCATTGGAGCTTCTATGGAGTCTTACTACTTCTGCCCATTACTGGTGGATTCGCTTGGTTCCAGCTATCTGTAAGCGCAGGAAATGTGCATGAGACTTTAAGAGGAATTTTAATACTTTTGGTTTCGGTGCATGTAAGTGCATTACTATTTCATTTTTTTATATCGAAGTACAACCTTTTTAAAAGGATGTGGTGGTAACTCCATCTGCGGTTAATGATATGTCAAACCACGTAGTTTAAGCCTAAGCGCCCACCGTCGGCATAGATGGTTTCGCCAGTTATGTAGCTAGCTTTTGAAGAGCATAGAAAGGCTACTATGTTGGCAATTTCATGTACCCCACCGATCCGCCCTAGCGGGGTGCGCGCTAACGCAATTTCCATCTGCTTTTTATTGGAATTCACACCTGCCAACATTTCAGTATCAATAGAACCCGGTCCAACGGCGTTTACCCTAATCTTATATTTGGAAAGCGCAATAGCTGCAGATTTTGTGAGTTGCATAACTCCTCCCTTGGATGCGCAATATGCCGGGATTCCTGGAATGGCGACTTGCGCATTTATAGATGACATATTTACAACCGCTCCATCGATCTCATGTTCGATCATGGATTTTGCAGCTAATTGGGTGGCTAGGAAGACCCCTTTGACATTAACATCAAGAACGCGTTCAAAATCTTCAATAGAATAGGTCAAAAATTCGCCCGGTAAGGCGATACCTGCATTGTTGACTAATGCGCTAACTGGACCATGCTCCTCGTTAATCTGAGAAAATAGCTGTTTAACGTCATCGGGCTGACCCATGTCACAGGTTATTGCGGATAGGGGATTAAGCTCATCGGTAGCTTTGGCCAAAGCTTCCTCATTTATATCTGCAAGTATAATAGCAAAGCCATCTTCTTTAAGCGCTTTAGCCGAGGCAAGGCCGATTCCACGCGCACCACCCGTAATGAGGGCAACTTTCTTATCATGCATATATTTATCCTTCAAATCCGTAGTCGTCTCGGGCCTGTTGTTTAGTGATGAAACCGCCTAGTATATCAGCTTCGATATTCTTCTTGTCCCTTTTGTTTGCAATACCATATCCACCACCACCAGGTAGGCTCAATTTCAAACGAGATCCATTTCTCACGAATTGCCTACCTTTGCTGCGTAGCATGGTCCCATCTGCTAACTCAACCCGACCGGCCCATCCGGGTTTACCACCCTTTCGGCCCCTTGCAGGATTTTCAACTCGATCAAACATAGCATTGAAATAGAAATCATATCCTTCCAGTGGTTCGATCTCGATGGTCTGTCCCAGCCCACCGCGCTGGGAGCCAGCGCCTCCGGAACCTTCGCGCAGGTCTTTGCGCCATACGATAATTGGCCCCACATTTTCCGTGGCTTCTATGCTCATAGTTGAAACTCCAGAGGGAAAAGCAGTCGCTGAAAGTCCGTCTGAGGTGGGTCGTGCACCAGTGCCACCTGAATTGAAAAGTAATAATTCTCGGCTTGGTAGATTGCAGTCTGGCACACAGGGTCGTGCAGAAATTTGTACATTCCATAGTGCGCTGGCACCTTCTGCAGGGATAGTATTGGGCAATGCTAAGTCTAAGGCGCCAAAAATTACGTCAGGTATCAAGTGTCCGAGCACATGGCGAACAGAAACCGGAGCAGGACGTCTTGCCGCAAGAATGGAGCCAGCGGGCGCGCTGACTTCAAATGGGTAGAGTGATCCAAAATTGTTGGGAACATCCGGTGCTATCGCGCACTTGAGTGCGTAACAAGCATATGCGCGTGTATAGACCTCAGGAACATTGACACCAAATGCGCTCATTCCTGAGGTTCCAGTAAAGTCGGCAGCCAAATTTGGGCCTTCAATTTTAATGGCTACCTGCATGTGAACGGGTGCCTCATATCCATCGACTTGCATCGAATTTTCAAAGCGCCCGTCATCCAATTCTAATATGGCAGTGTGGGTTGCCTCTCGACTGGCTTCAACAATGAAATCAGACAATCCTTCAATATCATTGAGTCTAAATTCCGTCATCATAGTCTGAAGACGGGAATTACCCGCGTCGTTGCAAGCGACCAGCGAAAAGATATCACCTACAGTCTGATCTGGCGTGCGCACATTTGCGCGTACCATTTTAAGCAATAATTCATTAATAATACCGCGTTCGGCAAATTTTGTGATTGGAATTAAAAGGCCTTCTTCATAAACTTCACTTGCATCAGGCCCAAACCCACGTCCACCAATATCAACTACATGTGCCGTACAGGCAAAAAAACCGATGTGCTCTCTAGAACGAAATACTGGCGTCACCATGGTGATGTCATGAAGGTGCCCTGTTCCTTTCCAGGGATCATTGGTGATGTAAACATCCCCCTCAAATATATTCTTTTTGCCAATCTCATTTACGAAGTGTCCAACACTTTCGGCCATCGCATTGACGTGTCCTGGTGTTCCGGTCACCGCTTGGGCAATCATCCGAGCTTTACTGTCAAAAAGGCCGGCTGATAAGTCGCCTGCTTCGCGTACAGAAGTTGAAAAAGCTGTTCGGACCAAAGTGGTTGCCTGTTCTTCGACAACTGCGATAAGGCGCCTCCACATGATTTGATAATCTATTGAAGATAGCGTCATGATTTTAACTCTTGATGCTCAATTAATAGCGATCCATTGGATTGCATGATTGCACGGTATTGAGTGGAAACAACTGTTGAGGTGTCATCCTCGGTTATAATCGCCGGACCAACTACAAAGTCTCCTGTAATCATGTCAGCTCGCCGAACTTTCGAAGTTTTCAAAGCTTGCCTCGTCCTTGCATCGAACAGTGTACAATCTGATTCTATAGTGGCAATTTGCTGACTTTCAGACTTAGGGATCATGTTTGAAGTACTAACAGCTGTGGCAATTGTAACAGACCAATTTGTAATTTCCATATCGAGATCATCAATGGTTCTGCCAAATACGGCTCGATATGTTTCTTCGAAGCATTTACATAAGTTAACAACATCGGCCTCTGCAAATCGCATGACATCAGGTAGCACTGGTATTTCCCAGCCTTGTCCAACATAACGCATAAAAACACGTAATTGTTTTTCAGTATCGGCTGTACCTACGCCCATAGTTACAAAAGATTTTGCCTCTTCTTCGAGATCTTCAAGCATTGTATTGACAGCGTTAATATCAAATGTCTCGAGGGCTTGGTAAAAACCACGGGTTGCTTCGTAGCTGAATGGAGCGCGCAGAAATCCGATTGCAGACCCAACCCCTGCACCTGGCGGGATGAGAATCCTTTTAATACCGATCTTGTCGCAAAGTCTGCTTGCATGAAGTGGAGCACCTCCCCCAAAAGCGATCATCGTAAATTGTTCAATGTCTTCGCCATGTTCAACCGTATGAACGCGCGCGGCGTTCGCCATATTTTCGTCCACCATTTCTGTTATGCCAAACGCGGTATCCATTATTGGCAAGTTAAGTAATCGTGATATATCGCGGTCAATTGCGGCGCTGGCAAGCTGAGGGTCCAACGGAATTTCCCCACCGGCAAATTTATCTGGGTCCAGTCGACCGACTATCAGGTTGGCATCTGTCACAGTCGCAGAATTACCACCATTTTGATAACAGGCTGGGCCAGGTTCGGAGCCCGCTGATATTGGTCCAACCTGAATGCGCCCAAGTTTATCTACGGACGCGATGGACCCACCGCCTGCGCCAATTTCAACCATTTCCACCACTGGTGTTGAAACAGTGATTCCAGACCCTTTTTTAAAACGGTAAGATCGGGCGATCTCAAAAGTATTTGCAGACTTTGGCGCTCCTTGATTGATCATACAAATTTTGGCAGTTGTCCCACCCATGTCGAAGCTAAGTGCCTTTTCAATTCCATGAGTGCCTGCATAACCGGCTGCATATATTGCTCCTGCAGCAGGACCTGACTCCAATAATCTAACAGGTTGTTCAATAGCTGTTTCAACAGAGATTATGCCGCCTCCAGAGTGCATCATGAATACTTGTGAGTTTATGCCTATATCTTTAATCTCTGATACCAGCCTTTTGAGGTAGGCTGCTATCTGAGGTTGTACGTATGCGTTTACAATAACGCTGTTGAAGCGCGGTAATTCTCGCATTTGGGGTGAGACCACTGAAGACAAAGAGATGAAAATGTCTGGCATGGCCTCTGATAAAGCCTTCGCAATTTTACGTTCATGGGCGGGGTTTACGTATGCATGCATAAATCCTATTGCAACAGATTCGTAAGCTCCTTTAGCTACTAACTCCACCAAGCGTTCAACGTCTCCATCATCGAGCTCCAAAAGAATATCACCAGAAGCTGCTACTCGTTCATGGACGGTCAGTCTGTCCTTTCGGGGAACTAGAGGGACCGGCAGCGTCAGGTTAAGATCATATTGCTCAAATCTATTTTCGGAACGCATTTCGATGACATCACGGAATCCTTCCGTGGTAACGAAAGCAGTTTTTGCGCCACGCCGTTCGATTACAGAATTAGTGACCAGCGTTGTACCATGAATAATCTGATCAATCTCATCAAGTTCTATACCCGCTGTTTTGCAGACTTTTTTAATTCCTTCAAAAATTGCTGATTCTGGTGCTGTGATATCTGTTAAGACTTTGGTTGTCACAAGCCCCGCGGAGGTGTCTAAAGCAACATCCGTAAATGTACCTCCGATATCCACTCCTAGCCGTACCCGCATTAGAAACTATTCCAAAGCTGTTTCGCGGTAAAGGCCATGTCATAGAAACGCGTTTGCAGGCCTGTCAATGGAGCAGGTTTTGGCCCCGTTAAGGGAAATGGCAGATTGATAGGATCGGAGCCTGTCAAAAGCTCCGCCATAAAGCTTCCAAGCAAGGTGCCGGTTGTGATGCCGCGACCATTATATCCGATTGCCGTCCAAAGATGTGGGGCAAGTTGATGAATAGATGGTAAGTGACTTGGTGTCATTGCTATCTTTCCGTGCCATGCTGCCTCAAAACAAGTATTACCCAGGTCAGGGAACGCAGTAAAAATGCGTTTTTGTGCCCAACGTTTTGTCAGGCCCTTGTCAATTGATCCAATAACGCGACCCATCGTTCCTACAAATAGGCGGCCAAAAGCGTCTTTCCGAATGTTGAACATGATCTTACCAGTATCCCAAAGTCCTTGCCGTCCTGGCAGAATATGGGAAGCTTGCTCGCCCATCGGTTTGGTTGCAAACTGGACATAGTGAATTGTGGTAAAAACCTTTTTCAGTCCAGGCCAAAGGCTATCTGTGTAGGCGTTTGTGCCAAGAACAACTGCCTTGGTTTGGAGCGGACCACCAGAGGTTGTAACCGTCCAGCTTCCATCTTTCCGGTCTAACTTAGTAACCTGCATACCAGTTGTGATGCCTACGCCAGCGGCGGTAGCGGCGCGCGCAAGTCCCCTACAATAGCCCATTGGATTTATTGTTCCTGCACGGTGATCATGCAATCCCCCAAAAAATATATCCGTTCCAACCATTTTAGCGGTCGTATCACTGCTCAAAAGTTCAACAGGTTCTCCTAGCCGCTGCCATTCTTGATAGCGTTCAGTTAGATCTTTAAGTCCTCTAAGGCTATGGGCTGCGTGGATCGTACCAGTTTTCGTGAGTTCGCACTGTATTTGATATTTTTCGATTAAATCAAACACAAGCGAAGGGCTATTGCTGAATTGACGAATGAATCTATCACCGTAAGAAGGGCCAAGTTTTTCTCGTACTGTCGTTGGAGAGAGCCAGGTCCCGGCGTTGACCAAACCTACATTGCGCCCAGAACCGCCATAACCTATGTGGTTGGACTCAATCAGATGCACTGCGAGCCCTTTCTGCGCAGAATGTAAAGCGGTTGACAATCCTGTATATCCACCGCCTACCACGACCAAGTCCACTAACCT
This sequence comes from Paracoccaceae bacterium, assembly GCA_902633655.1. Lineage (GTDB taxonomy): Bacteria > Pseudomonadota > Alphaproteobacteria > Rhodobacterales > Rhodobacteraceae > LFER01. Next base: position 3,518 of record CACPHA010000032.1, on the reverse strand, counting down.
ATCTGGTAACTCAACACTTGTACTATCCCGTTCCTCTGCGGTTTTACGCCACAAAGGAGTCGGAATTTTTCTATCCATATATCTCTCTTTAAGTTTTAAATTTCGTTGCACAGAAGAGTGAAGAGTATAGTGGATCATGTCAATGCATTGGTGGATTACTTTTAAAGCCGGATAAGCGCTTCAGCGGCCTCTTTCTGAATTTAACTATTTTTAAGATGGTACCGCCTGTGGGATTCGAACCTACGACCTCTTGATCCACAATCAAGCGCTCTAACCTACTGAGCTAAGGCGGCACTGCGTGAGCGTGTAACTTTGCTGGGCTGTCATTGCAAGTTAAAACCTATCGTTAGGCTCGGAGAAACTAACGCTTTGAGACTTGCCTGTTTTTACATTACGGACTACGACTTTATACAAAATTAGGATGTTTTCGTATGGGGATTAATAAGCAGTCGGATGTGGAAAGCAATTTGCAAATTGGTCCAACAGACCAGGGTATGGTGAGAATTTATGTGGCATCTGGTAAAATGGAAATTCCTATGGACTTTGACCCTGATGAGGCTGATGAGATAGCCGAAGAACTCAAAACTGCAGCAATTGCAGTTCGTGCCCTCAAGGGTAAATAAAATTAGGGTCGAGTAGTCTTTGGAGCCGCTGTGCGGCTTTTGTTGCAAACTTCAGACTTAAGTTTTTCCTTCTTGCTGGTAGTAAGGGCCTTTGCGAAGCAACGCGCACGATATGAGCGTCGTAACCATCAGCAATAATAAGACCCGTATCTTTGGGTAGAACATGAGTAGGGAAATCCCGACCGACTGCCCAAAAAAAATTATCTCCCCACTCTAAGTATTTATACCATTTTTTGTCAGAGGTAAAATCCGACTTTGACGATTTACATTCAACAATCCACATTTCTCCCTTTGGGCCTAAAGCGTATACGTCTGTTCGTAGTCCGCGAGAGGGTGAAAATTCTTTCAAGCTCACAAATCCCAAGCAACTCAAGTGGCGTGCAACACCTCTAGCTAATAGCTGACCGTGCCGCGGCTGGTTTTCTGTGTTTAAACTCATAAATCACTGTAGAACATATCAAGAACGATGATCAACAGAATTTTTTTATTTTTCATTTTTATTAGTTTACAAATTTTTCCTATCTCAATGGTTACTTGTCTTTCGTTGAACAAACTTTTAGATATTATTTTGGCGGGTTCTGTTCTTCTCGTGTACGGTTACATTCCGGTGGCCTTAAGCAAATCCGAGGGAGCTGGCTCTGTTTGGATCTTGGTCCAATTAACCGGCGCCCACCTGTACATACAGGTCCTCGGGAATGAGAGAACCAAACGGTTGAAACGGACCCGTTGCGATGGAAGATGTACAAAATTATAGTTGACTTCAAAAAAATTAATATGTTTCCCGTCTTGGTATTTGTCCATTTTTGTATTTTAACTAAGTAAAAAGCTCTGTGGAAATAGGCCACTCACTTAGAGATATTCAATAAAATAGAGAGTTCAGGTTTTGTTTGTCACCAAACACCCATCGATATAGCAAACAATGGGCTTTAAGAGCTTTTAAAATTTCTTGCAGAAGCTATTTAGTCTTTTGTTTGTTTCAATATAGCTAACCCAATATAACGTAGAGATATTTCTGTTGTTAAGAATAAAACGAATACTAGTCTCGATGCGTACAGGATGATTTTTGAAAATGCGACCCGATTGTATTGAAGTAAACTGCAATAATGCAAGCTGGAAGACAAGCTTATCCGTAAATCGTCCAGCTTCTATAACCTATTTTTGGAACAAGAATATCGAAGACTTCTGTAATATTTTTTCCTATATTATTGACTAATTTAATAATGTTTTCGATCAGAAGCATACTGATGTCCAAAATAATATCCTAAAACTAATGCAAACTTTTTATAGTGAAAATAAGATAGAAAAAAATCTTTCTCATATATTCTTTTATGTCGAGGGCTAATTTTGTCAGTATACTGCCGTCACCTTACCCACCGGTGTGGCTCATATGACGAGACATCTGTCCGGCTACCCTTTGACGTGAATAGTCAAAGTCGTGACCCTTCGGCTTAAGTTTAATGGCATCGTGGATTGCCGCCTCCAGTGGCTCTTGAGAAAATGGAAATTTTCGTAAGGGCAAACGCAAGTCTGCCATATCCTCTTGACCGAGGCACATGTAAAGCTCTCCCGTACAGGTCAGACGCACTCGATTGCAGCTTTCGCAGAAATTATGAGTTAAAGGTGTAATAAATCCAATTTTTTGTCCAGTTTCTTCAAGTCGTACATACCGTGCAGGGCCACCAGTACGTTCTACCAAATCCACCAGAGTATAATGATCATCTAGAGTATCACGCAACTCTCTAAGTGACCAATATTGGCCAATCCTGCCTTCGCTGCCCATTTCACCCATGGGCATAACTTCGATCCAAGTCAGATCCATTCCGCCTTCTGCGCACCACTCTGTAAGAGTTAAAAGTTCGTCCTGATTGAAGCCCTTCAGGGCAACGGCATTAATCTTAATCCGTAACCCTGCGTTTTGTGCAGCATCAATCCCACGCAGTACCTGGCTCAGACGTCCCCATCGTGTAACGCGTGCAAATTTTTCCTCACTGAGCGTATCAAGAGAAACGTTCACCCGCCTTATTCCGGCAGCATAGAGTTCTTTTGAAAATCTTTCCAACTGCGACCCATTTGTCGTTAGGGTCAATTCTTTCAAAGCACCACTTTCCAAATGTCTAGCCATGCCATTGAAAAAGTTCATAACATTGCGGCGTACTAGTGGTTCTCCTCCAGTGATGCGAAGTTTTTGAACACCTAAACTTACGAAAGTTGAACACAAACGATCCAATTCCTCTAGTGTCAGTAAGTCTTTCTTTGGCAAAAATTTCATATTTTCCACCATGCAGTATACACAGCGAAAGTCACATCTGTCAGTTACTGAAACGCGCAGATATGTAATAGCTCTACCGAATTTATCTATTAATGGAACTTTCATTTGTATAAACTTATAGCTACAGTATGTAATGCGCAAGAAGACAGTTTATGGGAGTAGAAACCAGACCGTGTTACGACTGCTGGCAAATTTGAGTATCGTAGCAATTGTGTTGGTTTTTGCAGCCTGTTCAGAGAGGCCAACTACTAGCTTGCGAGTGGTTGGCACTACGGAAGCAGGCGTCATTCTAAAAAGTACTGGTTTACCTACATCTCCCAAAACTTTTGATATTGTGTCATCAGAACAACGCGAGGACGCCCTAAATGATGATAGAGTTTTAGCAGAGAACAAGCTTGGACAGACAATTGCTAGCCTCGGAAACCCAGCAGAAACTGGCTTTTGGCTTAAAACTCCACTAGTTGATCGTATCACAAGAGGCTCGGTGATCCACGAGAATTCTGGAGCTTCAGTAAACTTAATACTTCTTCCGCTCGAGTCTTCGGGAACCGGAAGTCAGATGTCGCTTTCGGCTATGAGGGCATTGGGGCTGGCCCTTACCGATCTTCCAAAAATTACAGTGTTTG
>CACPHA010000031.1 GCA_902633655.1 Paracoccaceae bacterium | reverse complement strand
GTTATGGACGAAATGGACCTCAAGAAAATGCGGCCGCTTATGATGTGAATATACAGGCCGCTTGCGGGCTTATGGATGTTACGGGTACTCCAGAAAGTGGTCCTATACGCACAGGTGCGCCGATACTAGATTATAGCACAGCGATGGCCGCGGCTTTTGCGGTTTCGGCTGCTTTATTTGAGCGTTCGAAAACTGGGAAAGGAGCATTTATTGACGTCTCAATGTTGGAGACCGGATTAAGCTTGATGAGTTCTACGGTAACAGATTATTTTAAAACTGGAAATGCCCCACAACGCCGCGGCAATCTTGCGAACAGTCGTTCACCTGGTGCTGGTAGCTTTAGCTGTAAAGAGGGGATAATATCTCTCGGTGTCAACGAAGAGGCTCACTTCAAAAGTCTCGCCAACGTACTAGGACGATGTGAGTGGATAAATGATCCACGATTCTCAAATCGCCAAGCAAGGCTATCCAACGCGCAAGAATTATCAACTGAGTTGGAAGAAGTTTTGAAGACCAAAACTGCCAAAGATTGGGAAGTAATCCTTCAGGAAGGACGGGTTCCATCGGCACGTCTGCAAACCCTCCCCGAAGCCTTGGAAAGTGAGCAAATCAAAAACCGTGGTTACATTCAGAAACTTGAAGACGGGCTTTCTGTCCCAACGCTACCATTTCGCATAAATGGTGCTCCCGCTTACAAACCCAAAACAAAAGCTCCTCTGCTTGGAGAACATACCGATGAAGTTCTAAATTGGCTTAAGGCCATTAAATAAGCCAACGAAATAAATTTGGGCTAAAGACTTACTATCAGCTAAGGAAACTCGTTTAACCTTTTGTAATTTTCAATTATTCTTTGTATTTGCACCAACCCCAGCCACCTCTCTCCAGCTAATCAGCAAGCAACTGCATATAACTATCACAGCTCCAGAAATTTCAGGTAAAGTCATAATCTCGGTAAATAAAATATATGCAGTTAGGCCTGCTAACGGCACCTGGAGGTACCTTAGAGAAGCCACCACCACTGCATCTACATAATGATACGCCCCAGTAAAGAATATTTGAGAGAATGACGTAATAATGCCAAGGAATACTAAATCACGAAATACTGAATTCTGCACACGATCCAGTTGCAAGGGAAACACTAAGACGGTCCCAACCATCAAACCTGCAGCTATAGCGTTATAGACTAAGGCGACACTAAGTGAGTTCTCACTTTTTCCCAAACGTCTAAGAATTATCGAAAGTAAAGCACCGGCGACTGCTGCAAGAACACCATATAGAATTTCGAATGATGCAGCTTGAGAAAATGGGTTGGTTAATATCAAAATTCCAGTTAGACCGACAAATACAGCAGTCCATCGATACCATCCAACTCGCTCAAACAATAAAAATGGCGATAAAATCGTTACAAATATTACTGAACTCTGGAATAAAGCGGTGGCTTGACCTAACGGCAAATTACGTATTGCCAAAACCCAAAATAACATTCCTGATAGGCCGCACAACACTCGCAAAATCATTGTTCTTTTCTCAATAATCTTTAAGGCGGCTTTGCCCCTGCCCAAGATCGCAAACAGAAGAAGTAGTGGTACAGAAAATACAAACCGATAAAATAGAGTGGTAACTAAGTTCACTTCAGTCGCTATTTTTTTAATTAAAACACCCACCAAAAGACCAAGCACAACTCCAGTAATAACAAAAATAATGCCACGAACTGGTCTTTTATCGTATGTGAACATACGGCTTTTAGTGTCAGAAAATTAAGGCTATTTCTACCAAAATATTCTTATCAGTAACACCCTTACCAAAAATATTATATTAAAGAAAACCTCGCATGAAAAGGAGAACTTCAAATAGTACTTTACTCACTAATCTTGTAAAATGCCTAAGGATTTGAGGTAAGAGTTACATGAGTTGGCATTCAATGGTCAGCGATTTAAGTTTCTGCGTTTGTTTAAAAGTCAATATTAGTTCTGCGGACTCGTCTCCAGAGAAAACTGGGACGACAAAGCAAACCTTGATTTTAGTGGGGAAATTTCTTGATAAACAGTTTTTGATGCGAAAGTGTATTTGATTATGGAGCTTGGTATTTTCGATCCTAGGCAGACTTTTTTATTCCCTACTCTTACTGCATTTCTGAGCTTCTCCTTAGCTGTTGGCTTTCGCGAAAACCAATGAATAGGCCCGCTACTAATATTAGAGTTGCCCCGTAGTACGACCAAATATCTGGGTATACTTTGAGAAAAAGTATATCCAATGTGGTGACAAACACGACTGTGAAATAAATCAGAGGCGCGATTACGCTAGCGTCAGTCTTTTGCATTGCCAATAAAAACAGCAATTGGCCTATTAACATTGAACACCCAACACTGACTAATAAAAATAACTGCAAAGGGCTTGGCAAAATTGCTAGATAAAACATAGGAACACTAGCAAGGCATGTTCCGATAGCGTTACTAAAAATTAAAATTTGTAGAGGGTGCTCTTTCCCGCTAAGCAACTTTATTAGAACAATTTCCAACCCAAATGCCGCAGCCCCAATTAAACAAAATAAAGAAATAAAATTTATTTGATTACCGTCCGGTCGCACTAGTATTGTTGCACCGCCGAAGGCTACAACAGCAGCTAACCATCTATATCTGCCAATCTTCTCTTTAAGTATAAAAATAGCAAATATCATAGCGAAAATTGGGTTCATGAAGATTAAAGCAACTGCATCAGTTATGGGTATATGGACAACACTAGTGAACATTATTGAAACACCAATCCAACCAAATGTTGCTCGCAAAATATGCAATTTAAGATTTGGCCTTCTGATTTTCTGTTTCCCAAATATCAAGTAAAACGAAGAGGTTGCCACAAAGCCAAATGCAAAGCGGCTATGAGTAACTTGTAAAGGATGAACAGCATCGCTTAGTATTCCTGTACCAATTAACTTGGACAAAAATGTACTCAATGCAAAGAAAAAAGACGCTGTTAGCGCGAAAATAAAAGGCATATATTTTGCGTAGTGAGACACGCACATATTTTAATCCAATGGTATCGAAGTCGGTAGTGGAGATTCAGAGTAGTTAGTCTGATTTTCTCCAAATACCTCAGTATTGGCAATCTAAGCGTCAAGGCGCTTCAAATAGTAGGAAATAATTTTTATAAAGGTTGAGAATTCATACTCATTAAAGCATTTATCAATATAATTAGCTAAGCGGGGATTTGTGCTGTTCTGGTAAGATTATCCGCAAGCAAGAAACTTTGCCTTTGGATTGATGGTCGAAGGAGGTGTAGGCTTCGAGTTGACCTAACCTATTTGGCTCAACTTTCATGGTCGGATTTGTTTGAGAAGCGTAAGAAACAAGTGCCCGCTCACACTCAGCAATGCTTTCAAAAGCTGCATGCTCTACTAGAGTATCGTTGCGCAACGCAAATGATGATACCTCTTTAGAAGTTACAAAAGTCAGTAAAAGAATAAAAACGGCTTCCATTTCGAATTCCGTAAAAAATTTAAAAATTTGACTATTTTTGGAATTAAGTCTCTACAAATAAATTGCTTCAAATTTAGATTTTGCTTCATTTTTTGTAGTTAAACTCTATGATTTTTGAGATTATGATATGGGCGTCATTTGACATTTGGTTTACCATTCCCACTGATTTAGCATTGACTTGAAGTTGCACTACATCTTTGCCTTTTGATGCTTCTTGCTGAAATACTTCCAGTATTCCTGGGCGCAAGCCCTGTCCGTGTCTTGCGGCTAACTTGTGTAAGGGTAACAAAGAACGAAATAAATCTGACATTAAGGCAACCTTTAAAAGTGGACTAAACCTAGCTGCCTTGTTCGTTGCTGAGTCGCGAAATAATTAGCAATGAAATTTACATTTAGCAATAAGAGTAAATTTTATCTTTAGCTTTGGGCAATAAATATATTGAGCACATCAATGGAATAATTGTAATCAATTGCATAAAAATTTTTCAACTTGTTGTCTTCAGCCCATCTATGAAATCAATTTCACGCGCACTCAGAGGAGGCTCCAATTTCAGCTCTGAAAATTCGGCGTCACTAAATACTCGGGATCTTGTCAAAAATCTCTTTCCAGAAGGCCCTTCTAAAGAAAACATACCACCACGCCCAGGAACTACATCTATTATTAGATGCGTATGCTCCCAATAAGAAAATTGATCGTCAGCAATAAAAAAGGGATGTGTCCCAATCAAACCCAAATATTTGTCGCGAGAACCAACTCGAAATTCATTTCGAGGAAAACACATGGGAGCTGAACCATCGCAGCACCCACCAGATTGATGAAATACTAAATCACCATTTATTTCTTCAATCTCATCTACAAGTTTTTTTGTTTCATCAGTAAAGGAAAGACGTTTACTCATATCGACCTCAACGACATAGTTGTGAGTCCCGCGTATCGTAGGCGGAACTTACAACTATAATTATATTATAATAATATGTCTTAGAAAAAGCCATCCGGTGACTCGGCGTAAGACACTAGCACGTTTTTAGTTTGTTGATAATGTTCAAGCATCATTTTGTGCGTTTCGCGGCCAATACCTGAGTTTTTGTATCCTCCGAAAGGCGCATGTGCCGGATAAGAATGATAACAATTCACCCATACTCTACCAGCCTCTATGCCACGACCCATTCTGTAAGCAACATTACCATTACGGGTCCATACAGCTGCTCCCAGGCCGTAAAGAGTGTCATTTGCCATTCCAAGAACTTCGCTCTCATCCTTGAAGGTCGCTACTGAAACTACCGGGCCAAATATTTCTTCTTGGAATATTCGCATGGAATTATTACCCTTAAAAGCCGTTGGCTGAACATAATACCCACCACTTAACGGTCCATCCATAGTCCTCGCCTCGCCACCAAAAAGTGTTTCTGCGCCTTCTTGGCGTGCTACGTCCATGTAAGACATTATTTTCTCAAACTGTTCACCAGAAGCTTGCGCCCCTAACTGTGTGTTCAAATCGAATGGAGAACCGCAATTCAGGGCTTTTGTTCTCTCGTTAACCATTTCCATAAAAGGTTCATATATATCTTCATGGATCATTGCTCTCGAAGGACACGTACAGACTTCACCTTGATTAAAGTATGCGTGCAAAAATCCTTCAACGCATCTTGAGATATAGTCATCTGTTCCATCCATTACGTCTTTGAAATATATATTTGGGCTCTTCCCCCCCAGCTCGAGCGTCACAGGAATCAAATTTTCTGAAGCATATTGCATTATAAGGCGGCCGGTAGTCGTTTCACCAGTAAACCCGACCTTTTTAATTCTGTTGCTTGATGCTAATGGTTTTCCAGCTTCCACTCCAAAACCGTGCACCACATTCACAACTCCTGGTGGAATTAGATCTTCCAAAAGCTCCATTAAAACACATATCGAAAACGGCGTTTGCTCTGCAGGCTTCAAAACGACCGCGTTTCCACATGCGAGCGCCGGCGCCAATTTCCAAGCAGCCATAGTTATTGGAAAATTCCATGGAATAATTTGCGCAACAACTCCTAGGGGCTCATGATAAACATATGACATCATTCCTGCAGGTGAATTGCCCCCACCAGAAACAGAACCGTCTAAGTTTCCTATAGACCCTTCTTGTGTTAATATTGCAGCAGCAAAGTATTTAAAATGATCTACCGTTAAAGGTATGTCGGCAGCAAAACCTTCTCTAATTGGCTTCCCATTATCCAGGGTTTCTGCAAGAGCCAAGACTTCAATATTCTCTTCAATTCTTGCTGCAATTTTGAGCAATAAATTGGCCCGCTCGGTTGGACCGGTTTTTCCCCAATCGGGCGCTGCTTTATGAGCCGCGTCCAAAGCTGCTTCTACATCCTTTGCATTTGAGCGCGCAATCTCACATATTACTTTACCTGTAGTCGGTGAAGTGTTCTCAAAATACTTACCATCTACAGGTTCAACCCACGCCCCACCAATAAAGTTCCCATACCGTGATTTCGGCATTAATTTAGAACCTTCATCACCTGGGTAGGCATACAGAGTCGAGTTGTCCAACATATTAGTTCTCCCTTAACTGCGCATGATGAAATTTTATCATGCATTTTTTATTTATATATTGCCCGAATTTAGTAGCAGGGCTTGGTAAATTTCCTACGTTCCTAGCTTGCAAACGATGATCGTTTACGAGGTGAATGCCGTTTTAGATTTTAAATTCGATTAATCATAGCGGCCTTTATTTGCTCAATTTGCTCGGTATGTTCGATGCTAATGCTTCAAAAAAAAAATTCAAGAGCGTTAGCATCAGGAAACTGCACAAGTAGCAAAATTCAAGCAAATATACAAAGATTGACCGTAATTGAGAAGCCACCGACTCCTTGTCAGTTCAAGTTTATTTTATATCAAATACGTTCAATATTTTTAGCAATTTCGCTTGCACGCTCTCTGCTAAGTCGGGGTGGGTTCCAATCTCTACCAGGTGCGGCAGCTATTAGCTGCTTGGTATACATATGTTTTGGGCTTTCAAAAATTTCACTCGCTGCTCCTAACTCAACGATTAAGCCATTCTGCATAACGGCAATGTAATCGCTAATTTGAGCCGCCACTCGGAGATCATGAGTTATAAAAATAATAGACATTTGATACTTTTGTTGAAGGTCATCTAAAAGTTGCAACACCTGTTTTTGCACAGAAAGGTCCAATGCCGAGACGCTTTCATCGGCAATAAGCGCAGATGGTCCCATGGCCAAAGCTCGTGCAATACCAATGCGTTGACGCTGGCCACCAGAAAACTTTGTTGGTTTGCGCTTAAATGCAACTTCAGGCAGCCCAACGTTTTCCAATAATTCGAACGCTTTAGCGCGTGCTTCTTTGGCGGAAAAACCCTGTATTAATAGTCCGCGTGTTATTGCATAGCCAACTGAATGCGATGGATTAAGTGAACCGAATGGATCTTGAAAGATCATTTGGATGTCTTTGCGCGCTTTAGCTAGATCTTCACCTTTAAAAGATAAAAAATCTTTTTCATTTATTATTACGGACCCCTCACTTGCCTCTTCCAAACGAATGAGCGTCTTTGCCAATGTAGACTTACCTGATCCACTTTCCCCAACAACTCCAAGTGTTTCTCCGGTGTGAAGTGCAAAACTTGCGTCCTTAACGGCATGGACTTGATTTTTCCCAGAATTGTAGATTTTATGCAGTTTCTCAACCTCTATGATTGGAGCGTCTTTTCTCTCCGAATTTGGCTTACGATTTGCCTCTAATAGGGGCATCGCATCTACCAATAATTGGGTGTAAGGCTGCTTTGGTTGCATTAAAATTTGTTCCCTGGAACCTTCTTCAACTATTTCTCCCCAGCACATAACTGCGACACGATCTGCTATTTCGGCAACAACTCCAAAATCATGCGTGATGAAAATTGTAGCATTGTCATAAATTTCTTTTAAGTCATTGAATAATCGTAAGATTTCGGCTTGGGTGGTTACATCGAGCGCCGTGGTCGGCTCGTCTGCAATGAGGACATCAGGCTTGCACGCTAGCGCCATAGCAATAACGACCCTTTGGCATTGTCCCCCTGAAATTTGGTGTGGATAGCTATCAAAAATGCGTTCGGGTTTTGGTAATTTAAGTTGAGTGAGTAGATCTAAAGTTTCGCTTTTACGCTGCTGTTGTGAAATGTCGGGTTGATGCAATTGATAAACTTCTTCAATTTGCTTACCGATCTTTATGGATGGATTTAGAGCGGCCATAGGTTCTTGGTAGATCATTGATATCCTTGAACCCCTAAGCCCATTTAGTTCCCGAGGTGACATTTTCAGTACATTTTTCTCTTCGAAAATAATGTCACCAGACGCAACCTTTAGCTGAGGCGCTATATCACCCATTATTGCGCTAGCCATCACCGACTTACCAGAACCACTCTCGCCAACTATGCAAAGAGTTTCACCCCGATTTATTTTTAAAGAAACTTCCTTTACCGCAAATTTTCTATCAGACCTTGGTGGAAGGGAAATTGATAAATCGCTTACGCTCAAAACCGTTTTTTGTGAAGAATTCAATCGCGTTTTTCCTAAATTTGTATATATTTTAGCTACGAACGTCTTAACGTCCGTATATTATCAATTTTTCAATAAATAACAACCAAATGTGTCCAAGTGATTGGTTTGGCAAATTTAAGTTTTAGACGAACAGCTTAATTTATAGATTTCTTACACGGCTTTAAATTTATTCCTGACCCATACTAGTCCCTATAAAATTAACATAAGAGATACTCTGGAAATAATTTTCGAAACCTAATGGCAGACACGTAAACAATGATTTCTAAGAATGCGGTGGCAGGCCTACTTAATATCTTAAAAGCTTTTGAACAATTTGTTTGATCCAATAAACCAAATTTTGCGTAAATTAATTCGTTAATATAGGAATTTTTTGTCGTGAAAAAACTATTTTGTGCTGTAATGGTTGGGGTAATGTCCGCAAGTATAGCTATGGCTGCCGGCGGAGGAACGTCGTCTTCATCTTACTCACCAGTGTCATCGAATTACAAAACAGCCGATCGCTTCAAAGAAATACATGCGTTGATTGACCAAAATGAATTTGGCATCGCTCACACAAAACTTAAGGCCATGCCGGTAAAATCCGATGAAGCAGACCGGTTAAACCTTCTCGGCTTTACAGCGAGAAAATCGGGTAATTTAAATGCCGCAGCAAAGTTTTATGACCTAGCTTTAGAAATGCACCCTAAACATAAGAATGCTCTAGGGTACCAAGGCGAATTATACATTCAGCTTGGACAGCTAGAAAAAGCTAAAGCCAACTTAGCAAAACTAGAGAAAATTTGCTGGATGCCCTGTAGCGCAGAAAGCGAGCTAAGAAAATCAATAACAGAAACCCTGATGAATTAGGTTAAAACCACCAGGACGAGCGACCCAAAAGGTCGATTTCAGAAATAATTGTTAAAAGTACACAAGCTCGGCTTTAAAACTAAATTGTGGGGCTGGTCTAGGTTGGAAAATAATGTTATTTTTACTCTTGGGATATGTGGCAGGATTACTAACCTTGTTAAACCCCTGTGTCCTTCCGATCTTGCCCATTGTCGCTGCCTCGGCTCTTCAAGAAAATAAGAAATCTCCATTTTTCATCGCACTTGGACTTTCAATTTCAACTTGTTTTGCTGGTTTTTTAGTTTCTGTTGCTGGTTATAAAATTGGGATGAATCAAACTGATATTTCGAATTTTGGCGCGCTTTTTTTAATGATGTTCGGCATCTTAATTTTATTGCCGACCAGCTATTCTCCATTTAGATTCTTGTCAGGCCCTGTTGCAGGCATAAGTGGTTGGACAAATGAGCTTAACGGCTCTCATGTGGCAAATACTGTTGCCGGAGCAGCCCTCGGCTTAGCCTGGTCGCCTTGCATTGGCCCCACAATGGGAGCAGCCGTTGCACTCGCATCAACAGGAGAGCAGCTAGGTTTATCTTTCGCGATTATGTTAGCCTATGGTGCTGGCATCGGAACAATCTTTCTACTGTTATCCTATGGGGGACGTAAGGTAATCCGAACCCGGAAAGCAAAACTTAGGGCGCAATCTAGCACGGCATTTATTATATTCGGTGTAATATCAATCTTAGTCGGCTTGATGGTCCTTTCTGAAACTAACAAAATTTTTGAGTATTGGTTAGTTGGAATTATGCCTACCTGGCTTATTTCATTCTCAGTAAAATTTTAGTAAACAGAGGAACTAAAATGATTTCACGCCGTTTTCTATTTACAAAACTTGTTGCAAGTATCGCCATTCTGAGCGGAGGGGCAGTACTTGCAGAGTCCCAAAACACTTCAATTGATCGCCCTTATGTAGATGTCGCAACGGTTAAAGCCGCCATGGTCGAAGGAAAAACGATTGTTGTTACCTGGAAAACCGAATGGTGCAGTACTTGCAACATGCAGAAAAGAGTGTTCGACACCATATTGACCGAAGAGCCCACGCTAACAGAAAAAATAATGTTTCTTGATCTGAATTGGGATGAGTACAGCAACCATTCTTTTACAAAAAATTTGAATATTCCCCGGCGGTCAACAATTGTTGTGTTTAAAGGCATGGAAGAACTCGGTCGCTTGATAGCGGCTACTAACCGTTCAGAGATTAAAAAACTGATCCTGAAAGCACTTTAATAGTTTGCGGAATTTCAAGGCAAGCTGACTTTAGCAACTTACAAAGGTTCGTTGCTCCAACAATCACAAATGCAGAGAAACTCTAGAAATTAATAAAATGCTGAGTACAATTGAACTGAAACAACTAGCTATTGAATGTTCTCTAGGAAACTACGGTCCGGAAGATGTGATACCCAATACCCATATACTCGATCTTACATTAAAAATTGATCCTAAATTAGTTCTCATTGAATTTGATAAAATGGATTGTGTTTTTGACTACGACCCTCTCATTGTAGAGATCGATCGCCTAGCGAAAGAACAGCATTATATAACTCAGGAGTGGCTAATGACGCGGATAGTTCATACCTGCGCAGCTTATGACGCTATCCATGCGGTCGAATTATTGTTGAGCAAACGACCTGTTTTACAAGAAAGTGGGCAATTAGGTGTAAGACTTAAAATAGGTGCTGAAGAACTTAAAAAAATTCGTCTAACTTTGGACACTCAAAAAAGCCAACTTGGTTAAATTCTCAAAATAACTTCTGCGGCGCTTTATCTGTTTCGCTAGAAAATCTCCACCGGAACCTATATTTGTGAATATGAAAAGTCCCAAATACAATCCACTGAGACGGTTATTATCTCTAACTTCCGGACTCATGAATATGCCGTACGGATGGAAGCGAATTATTATTGCGTTCGCTTATGGAATTACCTGCCACATTATTTTTGCGCTTGCTGTTGCGACAATGATTATTTCTATGTTTTTTGGTATGAGCAAAAGCTTAGGCAATATTCCCCTACCTGCCTGCTATTTGACTAATGCATTGTTGCTGCTCCAGTTTCCACTTACCCACTCACTTTTATTGAGCCAGAAAGGAAAGATATTCCTTAGCTGGATTGCGCCAAGGCAACATTATAAAACACTCAGCACAACTACTTACGCCATAGTCGCATCGCTACAGCTACTATTATTATTTTCACTCTGGACACCTAGTGGTATTGTGTGGTGGCGAGCCGAAGGACCTATTCTTTCTCTTTTTTGCTGCCTATATACTCTTTCATGGCTACTGCTTATTAAATCCAGCATTGATGCAGGCGCAGAAGTTCAATCAGGTGCGCTTGGCTGGATGTCAATGGCACAGAACAAAAAACCAACGTTCCCAGACATGCCAACTAAAGGATTATTCCGTGTTATTCGACAGCCAATATATGTGTCCTTCGTACTCACACTTTGGACCGTTCCAGTTTGGACACCTGATCAGTTCTCGTTGGCGGTGATATTGACAATTTATTGTCTAGTCGCCCCAAGACTGAAAGAGCGACGTTTTAAGAAGCTATATGGCGAGAGATTTTTAAGGTATCAGGAGATAGTTCCGTATGCGATTCCTAAACTATACCGGCCCAAGAATAATGACTGAAAGGAAGAGAAATAATCTATCTATTTATAACGAGGTAGCAGATCAGTGGTGGTCGGATGACATACGTTGGGTTCGCACACTTAAGAACCTTGTACCAGCGCGCCTTAGTTGGTTTGACCGCTTTGTTGATTGGAAAGATAAATCTGTCCTTGACCTGGGCTGCGCCGGTGGCTTCATGTCTGAAGCTATGGCAGGAAAGGGCGCAATAGTCAGTGGTATGGACCCAGCCACTGAAGCAATAGAGGCCGCCAGAACCCGAGCCAATTTGATGGGCCAAGATATCAAATACACGACAGGCATTGGCGAAGAGCTTCCATACAAGGATGGAGAATTTGATACTGTGGTTTGCGTAGATGTCTTGGAACATGTCAGCGATCTCACCAAAGTTGTCGCAGAAATTACACGTGTCTTGCGGCCAGGCGGCTTTTTTTTATACGATACCATCAATAGTAACCTTATTGCACGTCTAGCTACCATTACGATTGCAGAAGATATTCTTGGCCTTCTACCACGAGGAACGCACGATCCCGCCCAGTTTATTAAACCCGCTGAATTAATAAAAGAAGTCAAAAATGCAGGTCTGGTGTCTGGGCCTCAGACAGGGCTAGGTCCGCGAGGTTTTAATCGAAAAGGTGACTTCTTATTTGGACCATTTCCACTAAAAACTGTGCTTTACATGGGATTTGCCCAGAAACCGCAGACTGCAATATCAAGGGGTGGATAATTTAGCCGTACAACCGCAAAATAAAAAAGCCAAGTACAATCTAAGTCCAGTATAATTTCAATCTATTTAATTTAGCTTAAAAATAGGTGCCAGATATCGTTTAATTAATTCTGCAGGGCATGGTTTTAAACTTTTTAAATGCTTCTCCGGTTATAAAACAATTTGATTAATTCAATGATGCCTCGAATGGAAATGAGAAATGCCTCACAAACAACAGACAATGAAAGTAATCGTAACAACACATCCAGGCGGTCCAGAAGTTCTGAAACTGAGCACAAGAGCAGTGCCAAAACCTCAAAAAAAGGAAGTTTTAATCAGGGTTGCAGCAGCAGGAATAAATGGAGCGGATTTGCGTGAAAGACAAGGTAAGTATCCCGTTCCACAACACGCACCAGATCTGATGGGTTTAGAAGTTTCTGGCGAAGTGGTAGAAATTGGCATTGAGTGTCAGCGATTTAAAATAGGGGATGAAGTTTGCGCATTAATTGTCGGGGGTGGTTATGCCGAATACGCCACTGCACCCGAGGGGCAGTGTATGACAATTCCTGAAAAAGTAACTCTCCTAGAGGCCGCGGGTATTCCGGAGGTTTTTTGTACCGTTTGGACAAATATGATGGATCGATGCGCATTGAAGGCCGGCGAACGCGTTCTCATTCAGGGTGGCACAAGCGGAATTGGTCATGCGGCAATCTCTGTTGCTAAAGCGTTCGGAGCGATAGTATACGCTACCGCTGGAAGCCAAGAAAAATGTTCTGCAATAAAACGCTTTGGCGCTGATTTTGCAATAAACTATAAGACAGAAGACTTTGTAGAAATTTGTAAAAAAACAAGTAACGAATACGGGGTAGATCTGATAATTGACATCATTGGAGGTCCTTACCTGCCAAAAGAAGTTGAGCTATTAGCGCAAAATGGGCGACTAATGATAATAAACTTGATGGGTGGCAAAAAGGCAGAGGTAGATTTTTCCTATGTTCATTCAAAACATCTCACTATTACCGGAGCACGCCTCAGACCTCGAACAGTTAAAGAAAAGTCGTCAATTTGCGACAGTCTAGAAGAACATATCTGGCCACTTTTTGCTAATCGTCGAATACGTCCAGAGATACATGGCTTTTATTCATTTAGCCAAGTGGCAGAAGCCCACAAAGTTATGGAAGCTAGCAAGCACATTGGGAAACTTCTGTTAGTGCCAGATCACAACTGTTAGGCTCTTCTTATATGTGGAGGACCTAAGATGACGGAAGGCCTTTTTTTACAGCTTTATGAAGCACGTAAACCTTTTTCATTAATTGATACAAGGGAGCGATGTGAATTCATTGATGGGCACTGGCTAGGAAGTGTGAATATTCCGTTATCAGACTTTTGGTCCCGTCTTCCCCACTTAATAAGAAGCCGTGATTTTCCTATACATCTGTTGTCTTGGTCCTCAAAATTACAAAAAATTTCAATAGCAGGACTGACTGAACTTGGTTACACCAACATTATTACGCATCCAACTTGTAGACCCCGTGATGGCACTTTGGGCTTTCTACAAGGTGAGCATTCTTGGTCAAAGGCATTTGGTGAGGTGCTATATCGCAACACAAATTTTATAGAGATCGGACCAGAAGAATATACCAAAAATCACAAAAAATACACTCTCTATGACGTGCGGCCGACATCAGAATACAAATTATTTACTCTGCCTAACTCTATAAATTTGCCTAACAGCAACCTTCTTTCTTTGCTTCAAAATTTGCAAGAAAAAGACGATTTTCCAGTATTGCACTGCGCCGGTCGAACCCGCTCAATAATTGGGGCATGTACATTAATGGCCGCAGGCTATCCGTCAAGATTTTATGTTTTCAAAGGAGGCACGCAAGCTTGGGAATTAAGTGGGAAGACTAGGGAAACTAATGCAAATAGAGTGATGGTTCCAAGGGCCGAAAACCTTAGTCAGATAAAAGGGTTGGTCAAGCGATGGGGTATCAAAATTAGCACAGTAGAAAAGGAGAAAATAAGCGAACGCGTAAACCAAAAAAAAAATCACCTGTTTTTTGATGTTTCAGATGACGCAGCAGAAACAACACCTTCAATTCATCCTATAAAAAAAATTTCTGGAACCAACATGGTTCAGCAAACAGATGTCTCTATCGCTTGCTTCCATGTACCAATTACGCTTTTCGACTTTGGTAATGGCTGCAGAGCGGCTTTTGCCGCTCTATGGCTAAAAGCAATGGGCTATAATGTAGAAATACTCGTCTCACAGAAATGTTTGGACGCCAAAGAAACAGAAAGATCAAAAAATAAAGAATTCAATAATTTTAAAAATTGGTTAAATTTCGATCTCCCTATTTACGATTTTAGAAGTTCACAAGATTTTCAGAATTGTTCAATTCGTGGTTCGATTTGGGCGAACCTAGCAAGTTTCTTAATCGAAAATGATGCCCCCTTAAATTTGGGTGCTGTATGTTATAACGAACAGCATTTCAGATTCATTGAAAAATTACTGGGTATTTACGGCCTCAAAATCAAAAGCACGGTTTGCTGGAATAGCAAGACCCAAACACTCTTTAAAACTCTCAAAAGTAAACTTGAGGCCCCATGTGACAGAGGTAAAATGTATGCCGATCGTCACAAAGGGAACCTAGAACATGCGCGAGGATATCTCGAATGGGAAGAAACTTTACCTGAAAAAATAGACGCAGATATTTATTCAATGTGGTCTAAAAATATCACATCAAGGCTTCGGCGAACAGTTTAGCAATCTTGCTTGGATCAAAGCGAGTGATTATTGGTTTTCAAATTTCTAATTTCATCTATTAGCCAGCATTTGGAATAGATCCTGCCTCTAATGGAATTGCCATTAAGTCCTCACCCCAAATTATTCTTCCATTAAAAATTTGAGACATCTCTCCTAAACATCTTTCCTTAGTACCTTGCGCATCCATTTGAGGAGTGAAGTGAGTAGTTACTAGTGTTTTAACACCAGCTTTTGCCGCTGTTCTTGCAGCCTCTAAATGCCCAGAAGAGGTAAGGAGTTTATCGTCTTGAATAAAAGTACCCGAAAAGAAATAACACATATGTATTAAGAGATCAGCTCCTTCTGAAATCTCTTCTATACCTTTGCAAGGGCCAGTATCGCCTGAATAAACTAGTACACCTTCATCGCACTCGATACGAAATGCATAAGGTTCAATATAACCTGGCTGATGGTAAACTTCTCTTACCGTAACCTTCCAATTATCACTTTCAATCACCTGTCCATCAAACAATGATGTAACGTCTGGAGAGGGCCTCAATCTTGGCAAATTTCCACCTCTATTTCTGTAAACTACCCGGCTCCCAGAGGAATTCATCCGTCCATCCAAGTCCGGATGAAATACACCATTTTCTTGAAAGAGAAGTTCACTCATTCGATGCATGTACTCCGGTGCATATACCTTAAGGTCAGGAACTTGTCCCGCTCCCTGATCCCACCTTGTATGTACTAAACGTGGATAATCTGCACAGTGATCAAAGTGTAAATGTGAAAAGAACGCAGTATGAACGTCAACCGCTTTAAAGCCAGCTTTTAAGAAGTTGTCGTGCGACCCTTGTCCATGATCGAACACTAATACTTCATCTCCGATTTCAACAACATAACCTGGGCTAGCTCTGCTTACCATCGGTGCAGGGCTCCCAGTTCCAAGCAGCGTAAGTTTCATCAAGACACCCAAATTCTATGTAACAAATATATGAAAGCGTTTCTAATCTTTTACAATTTCCAGCCTTTCTGTCGTGGAAGTGTCTCGGACTACCATATAAAGATTTACAATGAAAAACTCTTTTGTAATGGTTGCTTACTTCATACTTCTCACACAATATCACCTTATTAATAAATGAAAGCAATTACTTAAATAAACTTTACTGCTCTACCAAGTCGCGCCGCCTGTCATAAGAATATCTTCACCGGTAATTGCAGCAGGCGCATCTAGAGCAAGCCATACGATCTGTTGCGCTATTTCTCGTGAGGAAATTATCCTTTTTTGCGGATTACTATTTTTTGCTTCTTCATATAGTGAACTTACACTTTTCGAGCGTGTCATAGCCTGAGATTCCAGGCTAGCTGCCATCATGGGCGTATCAACCCAAGATGGACTTATACTATTTGCGAGGATTCCTGCCCTAGCTCCCTCCAAGGCGGTGACACGGGTCAGTCCAAGCAAACCAGCTTTGGAAGCGCAGTAAGCGGCATAATTTTCAGCCCCCTTATGTGAAGCCGTAGAGGCTATGTTCACGATCCTACCTTGTCCCCTTTCTATCATATGAGGCCACACCGCACGGGTCATTAAAAATGGCCCTGTTAGATTGATAGCCAACGAGGTATTCCAAATTTCATTATCGTGTCTGCTTATAGGTTCATGACAATACACCCCAGCAGAATTAACAAGAATACTTATTGGACCCAACTCATTGGCAATCGCTCCGATGGTTCTGTCAATGCTAGCTATATCCTGTACGTCTAGTCTACAAATAAGCCATTCTGTTTGTCCATCTAATGCTGCCACTTCAATACTTGCTTCAGCGCTCTTTGCTTCTGAAGTACCGGCTCGGGTAGATGCAACACAAACAGCCACCCCCCTTTCCAACATTTGAATAGCTGCAGAAAGACCAATTCCGGAAAGGCCGCCTGTTATTAAGGCAACTTGTCTAACATTATCCATCATGACCTCCAAATTGATGATACTTCCATGACTTTATCCAATCAAGTTCAGAGGCAACTTAGACTAAGTAAGTAAATAATTGTTTTCCCTCAAGCATGACCTTGTTGCCTCTTCACTTTCTGTTGCATGATCTGCCTAACATACATCCAACCCTTGTTGGCAGTTTACTGCTTTTAATTTAAGTAATTTAAATTCTAATCTTGGAGCACCACAAAGCTGCTAATGGTAAATATTAGGAAAGGTTAAACGGATGGAGGCTAGATTGGCAGATCAGATCGTTTCGATAGATCCTTACCTCATTCCAGCTGATACTAAAGAGCACCCTTGGTGGTCACATAAGGCATACATTCTGGTTCGGGTAGAAACAAAAAACGGGTTTATTGGTTGGGGTGAATGTCACAACCTTTCATTCCGTGAAAAGGCGATTGTAAAAATCGTTCAATCGATAGCACCAACTTTACGAGGAAGACCTGCGGGTGATATCCGAGTGTTATCTAACTCAGCCTTCAACAATTTTGGTCAACAAAGACCCGGCTTAGATGTATATTGCGCTTTTGCCGGGATAGAGATAGGATTATGGGATATTCTAGGTAAGCGACTAGGTGTCCCAGTTTACGAGCTGCTGGGCGGGAAACTTCATGAATCAGTTCCAGTCTATGCCAATATTTATTCCCCGTTTCCACAGAGTGCAAAAGGTTTTGCAGAAATGGCGGCGTTGCAAGTCGCTAAGGGCCACAAAATTATCAAGTTATATCCGTTTAATGCAGAGACGCCAATTTCGCAGGGCGTCAAGGTTCTCGAAGCCGTGCGAGAAGCTGTTGGGCCAAATATAGGGCTCGCTGTAGATCTTTGGAGACACGCAAGCCCTAACCGAGCACTCGAAATAGCCGCTGCTATGAAGCCATACCGACTTAAATGGATAGAGGACCCGTTTTCTCCAAGCGATCCCAAAAGCATGCGATATGTCCGTGATAATATTTGCCAGCCATTATTGACTGGAGAAACCCTACCAACGCGCCGCGAATTTTTGGGCCTATTTGACGAGCGCGCAGTTGATATTATAAATCCGGATATCTGTCTCTCGGGGATCCTGGAACTCCAAGCAATCGCGGAAATGGCTGAGGTCACTTTTGTGCAAGTGTCTCCCCATAACTCAAACAGTATGGCTTTAGGTACAGCGGCGGCTGTCCATGCAAGCTTAGGTCTATCCAACTTATGTCCTATTGAGTACTTTCCACTATTTGAAACGGCATTGGATCACGTTTGCGATGGCCGATTGCCAGTAAAAAACGGCTTAATTTCTTGTCCTACAGCTCAAGGCTTGGGTATAAACTTTAACGATAACGCGATGGAAAAATATAAGATGCTTTCCTAAATTTAACTTTAACCGTCCTGTATATAGGGTCATATCGGACCAAAATAAGGAATAAAAGATATGAAGGTCACTGAAAAAGTAGATGTCAGTATGTATTTACTTACAGAATATGACCTAAAAGAAAGAGACGTTGCTGAACACTTTGGCTGCTTAGAAAATATGGAATTGTATTTTGATAAATCTGTAAGCGATTTTGGTGAATACAAACCAAGTGACTTTCCATCTGAAGAAGAACGCAAAACTTACGAAAAATTGAAATCACATATGATTGAAGTGTTAAACGAAGATAATGTCACCCAACATGTTGGACGGTATTTGGAAGCGTTCGGTATAAGAGGAAAGACCGATGTTGGTGATTATCAAATTGGCGATGAGACCGGAGTTATTGAAAGGGAAATCCTGGTTGGATCGATGGTTCACCATAAGGAAATGTGGGGTGGCTCTTTATCAGATATTGAATATCTTGATGACCTAAAATTCAAAGTAGGAACAAAATACGAGGAACCGAAACCACCAAAATTTTAAAAATTTTCTTTTTTTTGGCAATCACGAAACGATAGTTACAATAGCAAAATCAATTCTCTTCATGTTAGGAGCGGTATTTTTCTTTACGGTGATGGATGCCGTTGCTAAAATATTGACAATAGAAATTGTCGTTATTCCAACGCGTTGGACAAGATATGCCGGTCAAGCTATTTTGGAGCTAATAATCATTTTCCCTAGGGTTGTTAAAACAGTAAAGTCTGAAAATATCGGCCTTCTCGTTTGGCATCATGATATTTACGTGAGCAAGAATAATTTAAAAACCGTCTTATAGCATGTAACGAGCCATCTATGTCATTGGTCTCCCTAGTTACCTAGAGAGGTAGATCACTTAAAAGCAATTGGTTGGCTTGAGAATTACTAGAGAAATGTTTCTCAGGATAAGCAATCACTCTTTACTGAGAAAAATTATCATCAATTACCTAAATGAAATAAATTTTCGGAAATGATCCCGCAAAATCTTTACTAACATAGTTTAGTGCTTTTGGGGTAGAAAAGGTTTCTAAGTTCTGAGAAATTTTTTAACTAGTTTTTGTTTAGGTTCATCCAGAGAGCTTTAATGGTCGATTAGTTTCTGTTATCTAGTTTTATTTTTTGCTCAACACTCAACTCATTAGCTATTGTTTTCTTGCAGAATTTATTGCTTTTCTCTCTTCAACGTAGGTAGATGGTATAAAACCGCGATCGGCATCTCATCCCAAATCCACGTAAAAAAGCGACTAGGCGCTTTCGCGCGCTAATATTTTGGAGATGAAAGTAATGATACCTATAGAGCGATATATCTTGCCTACGAGCCGTATTGTAATAGAAAATATTTTCTTAATAGACATAGTTATTAAAGTTTTATTCTATAAAGACGTTGCT
This sequence comes from Paracoccaceae bacterium, assembly GCA_902633655.1. Classification (GTDB taxonomy): domain Bacteria; phylum Pseudomonadota; class Alphaproteobacteria; order Rhodobacterales; family Rhodobacteraceae; genus LFER01. The sequence goes on along the minus strand of CACPHA010000031.1, from coordinate 3,328 downwards.
GATTGGATGCTTTCTAAAGGAGCCAAGAAATCTCACTACCATTCGTAATTACTTTCGAAATAATTGGCGCTCTAGCCATTATTGTCGGATGGCAGACAAAATTCTTCTCCGTGCTCTTCTATTCATTCTGTATCCAGACGGCAATCATATTCCACAGCGATTTTAACAATAACATGGATCAGATAATTTTTATGAAAAAGATGTTTATGGCAGTAGGGCTTATTTTCTAAATTTTTCCAAAGCACCAGAAAATGATGATGCCAATGTTTTGTCAGTTCTTTTTCGATATATGTAATCTATTCCATTACTTGGCCTATAATATTATCCTCTAAGTGAGTTTTTTTAGATTAGACGTAGAGCAAGAAATTTTTACGCTTGGAAAATTGGTGTGTTGAGATAAGTAAATGTTAGAGTGTTGCGTCTATAAAAAGAAAGACCTTTAGGATTAAAATGATCAGAAGCATTAAGCGTATTTTTAGTAATAAGTTACTCGTGGGTGTCGGATCTGCAGCTATTTTATTCTTTACATTAAAAGGCGTTGCTTGGCTTTTCGTATTTTATTTCGGTCTTGATTATTTATTTGGCTTTTTTCAAAAAAATTGATTTGCAGAACCACTCGTTGATTTTGGATTCGTAAATGACATCCTAAGTCTAGTCTTTTGCCTGTCGCGTTTAATAACAAGATTAATAAGATATTAAATGTCACAATAGTATACCATATTTGATTGAAAAATTGGATTATAAATTACGGGTCCAATAAGCGGCAATCTTTGCAGTACCAACTGATACGGATGATGATCTGATAAATTCTCTCGCTTTCACTGCTTGTGTCTTTTCTGCGGCAAAAAACAAATAGCTCCCGTTGATCAAATCTATGCGTTCTTTTAATGTATTTAAAAGTTTTTGTTCGTCACGCATATCAACTGATACAATTTGAAATCTTTTATCTTCGGTAACTTTTTGCAAGTCTTCTGGATCGCGTAAGGCAATTGTTGCCCGCACTTCCGTATTAATTGAGACATTTTCGATTATTCTCATTATTGTTGGCATTGCTGTCTCATCGCCAAAAAGAAACATTCGTTCAGCTTTTGGCATCTTACTGCCACTTGGGCCGTTTATGGCAATTTCATCACTAGTTTTGATACCGTCTAACCATTTGGTGATACGACCACCTCCGTGCAAAGCAATATCCACATCAATCCAGTCAGCATCAACACTAATCCTTCGGACAGTAAAGACTGGTCTATGCCATTTAGAAATACCACCTGGCCAGGACGTTAATCCATTCGCGTCCAATGCGGGCCACTCTACCCCTTTAGGCCCGAACAAAAATCTGAAATGAAGTCCAGCATTATGTTTTTTGAAGTTTGTAAATTCGCCCCGTAACCTTAGCCTTGAGAAATTTTTAGAGATATTTACGCAAGAAACCACTTCACAACGGGTTTGATTCAATGGGATTGATGCGCGTGGAGGATCCCACTCTATAATTTCTGCCAAACCTAATTTTGAGATCCGGTCGGCATAGAGCTCCTTGAATAATTGAAGCTCCGGATTTGTTGGGGATGCGAAGCTAATCCGAGTAGAATTTTTATTACCTGTAAATGTTACTTTACCAAGAGGCGCCGTTATAATGATTGTTGAATTTATCCTTTCAACTTTAAAACCGTTACTCTCTGCAAGACACGCCAATGGTTCACCTACCGCAGTAAGTCCAGCCTGGATTTCTGCGCAATGTGCCTCCAAGGTTAGGGCAACCGAAACAGAATTGGTGTATGCTTTAACACGCAGCATGAAGCTAGTAGAAAAGGCTTTCTGATAGGACTTATAGTGGCCAAAAATAAAAATCTCCCAGTTAATCTTCGGAAAGGCAACGCTGGGAAAACCTGGCATGTTCTCATAATCAAAGCTCGTTACTTAAATCAATATAAATATTTTGAAAAGTTTGTTTTGACTTTTTGCCACAGTTGTGGCCAATGTGGATGACTGGGGCAGCGAACACACGCAAGCTTTTCATCTTTAATGTAGGGTTACAAGTTGGTGTTCATGAGTTATTGGTATGTAATGCACACAATTAGTTTACTTGTAGTTGTCGCAATTTCATTTAGTGCAGGTTACTATACGCGACATTATCTTGGATATAAAAAGGCAAAGCCAGTTTCTCAAGAAATTTAATTAATATCGGCGGCCAACGATAAGCTGTTTTTTTAATACATTATATTGTCCCCACCGCTATACGTTGGGGGACTAATTCATTTACATTGATAATCCTCTTTGGTTCAAAATAATGCCGAGGAAAGAGTTGCGAATACCTGTATACTCACTTCCTTATGGTGTTTGTGGGATGAGATTGAAGCAACTATCAAATCCGACCTAACAGTTGAATCTGGAGATTTCATGGGTAAGTACTTACTTATCAAAGAAACTGCGCATAGTTTAGTATTGCTATGCGATTTGAAAATTTTTGAGACATTTATAAACTTCACTCATAAATCCGGTGTACAGGAAGCCTATAAGTTGATGGGTGTAAGGTTGAAAGTTTAATCTAAGCCTTTGATGGAGTGGTGATCACGATCAGGCGTCATACATTTTAACTCCTGCCCCAATACCAAGCTGTGCTGATTTTATATGCTGGATAGTTAATTAACCCACCTAGAGTTCACTAATTTCAAAACATTTTATATAGTTTGCCACCTAAGCGTACTTAACACAGAGTCAATTTTAGAGCACCAACTACCTCAGAGGAACCTGCGTTTTATCAAAATTGAGGCAGGCCATAACCAAATAAATTTCAATTAAAGTAAAGGACAATAACAAAAATTACATTTGCATTAATTATCGAGGATTAAACCTCTTCATGCTTTTCAATCACATTTTTTTTACCGCAATGTGGACAAAATAAAGACTTCTGAGGCCCATATCCATCAGTGGACGCGAATGACCACCATAATTTACAGTAGTCACATGTAAAATGCCATAAGGTTTCTTTGCTGATTCTCATTGGTATCACCCACGTTCAAATTCCTTGCTTAATTCAGATCTTATCGCAAAGCATCATTTATAAATACTTGCCGTTTTTGTCGGCAATCCATCTGCAATCTCATCTGGAATAAAAAAGTCACGCAAAAATTCTTCTGATGACTGAGAATACTGGCTGAAATCATTTTGACCTAGGTGTCTTAAAAAAACCTCATCAATAAAGAAATTCCCCGTGCAATCCGTTGGCTTTTGTGACAAGATTTTGTATGCCGCATCGGCCATGATCTCGGGACTACGGCTTTTTTTTGCAGTACTCTCTCCACCTAGTATATTTCTCACAGCCGCAGTATCA
>CACPHA010000030.1 GCA_902633655.1 Paracoccaceae bacterium | reverse complement strand
GTACAAGTTGGCCGCTTTGCACTGAACGCAATGGACGGCAACGTGGTCAATGCTAATTTTGACACGGCAACTCGTTACTTGGGTGCCGGTGACAATGGCCTAATGGGAGTTGGCATCAGTAAGAATGATGTATCTTTCAAGGCTGCGCGCGGTTTAAAGTCAGAACCAGCTCGTGCAGTCGGTGCATCAGCGACTGAGCCTTTGAGTGAAGTATTTTTTGCGAATCCGGTTGGACCAGTAGCAGTTGTCAAAGTACCAGTTTTAGCCGTATGCGAAAGTGCACCTATCGAATGTTCGACATGTGACATCACCGAAAACGTTGTCCCATCAATAGTAACGTCGACTGAACCAATATTTGCTGCACTGGTTCCAGCAGTCACTTCCAATGTTTTATCTGAAGCAATACCAGTAAAACCACTTGCGCCATTTGCTGCAGAACCTTCAAGCCCTGTCGCAACTGGGTCATACAGATTAATGTAGTCACCAGTCGCGTAAGTTTCGGCTGTACCATCGCGATTCAAATCCGCGGTATTATTTGATGACTGCGCATCAACCACTAAATACTTTTGCCCAGCTGTGAAATTAGTGGCTGTTACAATTGGTTTAACGCGGCCAGTACCAGTCAGGGCCACACCACCTGACTTGGCCTGGAAAATTGTTCCTTCCATTGCATTAGCAAGGGTCACGCCACTCGTGTCATTCCCACTGGTACTTGCAGCAGCCCAGGTCGTTCCTTCTCCGATACTAGTTATATAAAACTCTGCATTACCAGTCATGGAAGTTGTGACTTGAGAAGACCCAAAGTCTGTATCGGCATGCTTATAAGCATGAGTAGTGTTCACTTTTTCTCTAAGCACAATCTTTTTATTATTATAGCTATTCACCGCACCTTCAGGCTGAAGGTTTGCACCCTCAAAAAACGCTTCAACATCTTGGGAAGGGTCGCTAAGCACGTAGGCCTCTTCGAAGTTTAAACCCGCTGTCCCATTAGCGTTCTGTGTAAGTGTAAATGATGCATCAGGAAAACCTTCACCTGTTGTGCTAATTTGAAGCTTGGCATTTGTGGCGTCAGTATTAAGTACGGTAAGTTTTCGACCATTTAGAAGCGTTTCATAATTATCAAAATTACCTGCCAGCCTTACCATTTCACCAGGAGAGAACTGAGTCATATCTGTCCCAGCTGGTAAATCAACTGTCAGGATATTATTTGGCGCGTCATAGGCTATGGTTCCATTGGATTTTGTTGAGAGCTTATTGTCGTAAACTTCCAACTCCGGAAGCTTATCATAATAGGAATAGACCAGATGCTTTCTACTATCAATTGTGGCACCCCCATCAGCTGCCATCGATTTGTAGTCAAAGCTTACAACGTCCGTTTGCTCGTAGACTGTTGACATTTGAGATCCTACGGACCTTGTGAATAACGAATTGCTAACGCCAAGAGCACCGGAAGTTGAAGTATTGCTCTCATAATTATTCATCGCTTCAATTATTCTGACTTGAGCATGTGCCAAAAATTCTTCACGGGTGAAGTCAGGCGATGACCCCGTTGTATCTATGCCAAGCTGCTGTGAGACATAGGTTGATTGCAAAAGATCAATTTCGACCGGCGTTGTCAGTCCACTCAGTGTCCCGTCACCAGTATTCAAAGTGGAAAAGTCTACAGTCAGAATATCATCAACATTTGATCGTACCTGAAGCTTGTTATCATCGCCGTATGCGTCATTTATCGAACGCTCCACTTCCGAAGCAAGTTGAGCGGCGTTATAAAAACCGGGCCTTAGGTCGATGCTAACGGGAACGTCACCATCGTCAACGTTTACCAGCAGAAAGTCTTTACCCCAGAAAATAGAACTATCCGTGTTTCCCGCTTCTCTTGTGGCCTTAAAACGCATAGGATCATTAGTGACTTCGATCAACTTGTTACCTTCTTCGCCAAAATCGAAGCTACTTTGCGAGCCCTGCAAGCGAGCCGGCTGAGAAGGTATAACTTGATTTAAGTCATCTCGACGGTAAAGTGCCGAGCCTTTACCTTCCGCAAAGTAGTTATCGTCAGCAATTTGGTCTACTGTTGTTTCGCGTCCAAACCTATCAATAAAAATTTGCTGACCAGTATCGGTCACCGATGCAACGAGATCAGGATCAATAACAGTTTCATCAATAACAAGCCTTGTTTCATATTTGTTTGTTGGATCATCTGCTGTCGCTGCCTGCGTTTTTATGAAATAAACCGTAGCAATTGTTGGGTTACCAAGGTCATCAAAGATGGTTAGCGAGGTTGAATTAGTAAAAGATTCAGGGTCATTCGTATTGAACTGATAACCGTCTGCAAACTTTGGATTTTCTGTAACAACCGATGCATCAGCAGGCAGGTTTACTGCTAAGTCAATTTTTCCAGTAGCCTGTGGATCACCAGACGTAACCGGTAGTTGCAAAGGAATAGCGTCAGCAATCGATTTCGAAGTAACGGATCCGTCATCGTTAACTGGGTAAGTAAGCAAGAACTGTCCAGTCGAGTCAACAACATTACGGTTGTTATCCACATTGAATGAACCATTCCGTGTATAAACTACCTGATTGGAAGTCAAAGATGGTTTCAGGGAGAAAAAACCCTGACCGGATATTGCAAGGTCTAACGCATTCAAGGAAGCGGCAATGTTACCCTGAGTAAACTGCTGCTTAACCCCCTTCAAAATAGAACCTGAACCAATCGACGATGATGCGTTCTGTAATGGAGAGGTTGCGAAAATGTCACCAAATTCAGCTCGGCTTCGTTTAAAACCTGTCGTACCAACGTTGGCAATGTTATTTGAGGTCGCGGCAATATCTGCCTGTGATCCGTTAAGTCCAGTAAGGGCGGTATAAAACGACATCTACTTATCTCCCAGTCTTACGTTCTAAATTACATACGGAACCGAAGAACGCTTGATGCGTCAACGGTTTGTGCGTTTTGAAGTTCAAGATTTGTGGCACCCGTATTTTTATCCAACTCAGCGCCAATAACTTTTGAAAAGAGGTTCGGTTGGAGAGACTCCATGCCATCACCATAGTTGACCATTACTTCAACTCGAATTTCCTTACTTCCGGCTCTGTAGTCTTGTGGAAGGTCTGTCCATTCAAAGCCAATTAGTCCGCCGGCTTGCGGCCCCATGTTTCGACTTTCAAGCTGTTCACCTGATTGCGCATCTAAAAAATTAACGCGCGTGTCTATGGCCGTTTTGCCGAGTTCGAAAACACCGTGCAATTCTCCATTTATATCTGCAACAGTCGTCTCGCCCGGAACTAACACCGAATGTCCCAATATGTTGGAGACAGAAGCAACTCGAAATTGCTTAAACTCGTCGACCATTGATTTCATTGTAGCAACCATATCGGTAATGCCGGTCACAGTTGAAAATTGAGCCATTTGAGCAATGAAATCTCCGTTATCCATTGGAGCCATTGGATCTTGGTTCTGCAACTGTGCCGTCATCAAAGTAAGAAATTCCTCTTGACCAAGCTTATCTTTAGACTCATTCACGACATCGCTGGCACTTTTAATGTTTAACTTGTCGAGCAAGTCCCTTTGGGCCTGTGCGCTCATTTCATTTCCGGAAATTTCCATCCCATTAACTCCTCATCACTTGCCCATGCTGATCGTACGCATCATAAGCTGACGCACCGTGCCTAAGACTTCTAGATTATTTTGATACTGCCGACTGGTTTCTAGCATCTCGACCATTTCTTCGTCAGAATTGACGGCCGACCTGAAGATGTATCCCTGTCCATTTGCGTTGGGATGTCCAGGCTCATAAACCATTTCTGGCTCTCTATCCAATGAAACCACATCCTTAACATCCACTGTAGCTATTCCATCGTCACTGTAGGACTTGCTAAATGCTGTCTCAAATACGGGACGAATTGGTTTATAGGCTTCCTCAGGCGAACCGGCCTTGCTTTCCAAGTTTGCCAAATTTGACGCAATAGTATTCATCCTAACCATTTGTGCCGCCATTGACCGGCCCACTACATCAAAGATATTTTTGACACCTGACATTATTCGCCCCTTATCGCTGACATTAACCCGCTGATCCTACTGTTGAGGAACTGCAATGAAGTTACATATCGCATCGAGTTTTCTGCGAACTCCATTTGCTCAACTGACATCTCAACGGTATTTCCATCTGCCGATGGATTTAAAGACTGGCGGTACTTAAGTTTCTGACCGGTTGCAGAATCGACATCAGAAAAATGTTCAGAGTAAGAACGTTTCAGGTCACTTTGACCTGCTTGTGCCTTAAGTATTTTTTCAAAATCTACGTCCCGTGCTTTATAATTGGGCGTAGCAGCATTCGCTATGTTCGAGCCAATAATATTGTTCCGCTGCTCACGCAGTTGAAGAGCCGTGGACCGAAAATCAAGATATTCCTTGAGAACTTTCATCGTCTAAGTTACGCTTCTTTCAATGTCTTATTCGAAGAAATACTTGCAAGTACTATGCCAAATCGAGGAAACCTGTTGATGGTTGCAAAAAAAAAGGCTGATCGCAAAGCGCCCGTAAAGCGGAAACCAAAATCAGCCAATATAAAAGAAACAGTTAATTTAGATCAAATCTTTTCAGCAATGTTAGATGATCAACCTCTTGGAAAAGCGCTTGCAGCATTAGATAAACTTTATGACAACTTAGACGATATGGAAGTCCGTCTTAATATTTTGATTTCAAGAATTGCTATTTTGAAAAAAAGAACGGCTTCACTAAAGAAAGGGGAAGTAATAGGATTGAACCAGCCTTTCAGCAACGTCTATGATTTTAAAAGCAATGTTAAGAAAGTTCTAGAGCAGGGTGAGGCGGATGGTACCGTTGTTGCAGGTAAAGTTGAGTGGCAAAAGTTAAAACTCTTAGAAGAAACTACTATAAATGACGTTTTGCTTGCCCCGGATACAGAAGTGTCAATTGAGATAAATGCGGCCAAAACACTCTTAGATAATGGTGTTGCAGAAGTAATCGAGGATAATAAAAAAGATGACAAGGATGAAGAGGTAAATGAGGAAAAGCCCGAGGAAGGAAAGTAGGCTTTAGAAGTAATGAGCAGTTCAATGAAAATTTTATTGGCGATATGCTTTGCCGCTCTCCTGGTTTATTTTCTAACCTCAACATCAATATTACAGCGTTATTCTTATGACATTTACGAATGTACAAACCGTATGCATGGTAGTATTAAAATGTGGTTTAAAAACCTTGTTGCTGGCGAAACTTTTGAGTTAACAATTGCTGGCGAGACTAGGCGCATACAAATTCTGGAAATTGCCGACAACAAAGTTGTTTTTTTTGATAACGGAATAACCTATAAGCTTGATCTTAACGGTCGGAGATTGGTCGCCGATGATAAGGGATCAATAAGTTTCTTTGGTTGTGAGTTAAAACAGTTTACTATGTGAACCTAAACGCAGAGATTCTATTGCCGTAATATATATGTACTACTGAGGATATTTCAGAATGGCCGAAACCGGTACAAATATAATTTCATCGATTAACAAATCAGGCTCAGGTATAGATTTGGGTAATTTAGTTGGAGCATTGGTGGATGCCGAAACCTCTAAAGCGCAATCTGAATTGGACAAAAACAAAGAAGCCGCTAATCTGCAAATATCATCCTTTGGCCAACTAAGCACGAAACTTAACACTTTCGATGCATCTTTAACCACCCTGGAGAACAGCAATTCGAGGATAACCTCAAGCAAGGACGATAGCGTACTGTCATTGACGGTTACAAATGAAACATTAGCAAAAGACATAAATGCAAATATCTCTGTAACTTCTTTGGCTGAAGGCCAAGTTGTTACTTATGATTTAACACATTCCTCGCTTTTGAATTCGAACTCACTATCTTCAACATCGGCTATAAACACTGGAACCATAAATCTGGCAATTAATGGAGTAACGACTGCCATCACAATTGATAGTTCAAATAATACAATACAAGGCTTGGTGAATAAAGTTAATTCAGTTTCCGGAATGCATGCAAGTTTAATTGATGCATCAGGCAACGGTGGTTTATCGTTGGTACTTAAAGCAGAAACTGGAACTGCGAACGCATTCACTTTGACCAGTGGCGATAGCTTGTCAATGTTTAATACGAGCAATATAAGTAGTAGCGGCCCAATTAAGAGGGCTGTCACTGCCGCCGATGCTGTCTTTTCTGTTGATGGCCTTTCTATAACGCGTTCGACTAACATAATCACAGATGTCTTTGATGGGCAGAGTTTGGAGCTTAAAAAAACCAGTTCGTCAGCAGTAAATGTCCAGTCTGCGGTTTCTGAGACTAATGCTTATGGTAAAATGCAACAATTTATTGATAGCATTAATTCGGTGAAAAGTTACTTAACCGTTGAAACCAAAAGGGGATTGAACGGGGCCGAGGATGGAAGTTTGTCAGGGGATATAGCAGCCAGACAAATTTTGAGGGAACTAAGACAACTATCAACCGAACCAATTAAGGGGTTCGGGACTAGTGACTATTACCTGGCTAACCTGGGTGTGAAAACTGAGAGAGATGGAACACTCAGTCTAGATAAAGCAGGTTTTGAAAAAGCTATTGCAGCTGATCCAAATCTTATAAATATTGTTTTTGCTTCAAAATATTCGTCACCAAGCGATAAACTTGCAGCGTCAACTGCCTCCTTAAATTTCCCACCAGAGCCCGGCTCATACACTTTTTCGTTTACGCAAAGTTCTGGCGCCGGCTTACTGGACTCACAAGGGGTAACTTCTGTAACTAACGGTTCTGGGAACAAGGTTTTTACGGGCACATCGGGCAACACAAAGAATTTGTCAGTGGAAGTCCTGGATGCATCTGCGGATATAACGGGCACAGTGAGGTTCGGCAGAAGCATGATAGATCGCTTGCAAACTTATATTTCCGACATAACCTCCTCGAGCGGCTTAATTAAGACACGCACAAATTCGTTAAATGAAGATTTGGGTAAATTTGATAACGAGCAACTCAATTTGGATGCGCGAATTGAAGCACTTACCTCGCAATACAATGAAAAATTTGGATCTATGGAGTCGCTGGTAACCCAGTTAAATAAGACTGGGGAATACTTAACTCAAATGATGGACGCCTGGAATAAAGATGATTAAAGTTTCAGCGTTTTTCTAGATCTACAACGCGATTTTGAAGAGCTAAATAATCTTGAAATATATCAGCTTCGGTTATGACCCCAATCATAACCTTGGAATTCCTATCAATTATTGGAATACTCTCGCCAACAAAACTGGCAGCAGCCTCCATTGCTTGTTGAAGGGATGCATCATGTTTTATCGTAATTGGGTCCTGTTCAATACAATCTGCTAATTTCGTATGTTCGTCTGCTGATAACAACGACGTGAGAGACGTTTTCCCCAAAAATATCTTTTGGGGATCAAGTAAATATGCCTCAGTGTGCCCATTATTAATTATTAATTTAATCGCCCCTGAACAACTCATTTCACTATTCAAACTTGTATATTCTTGATTGGCCACATTTACTATTGGTCGTTCCATCATTTCAATCACAGTCCGACCGCCAGCAATATCGATGCCTCTGTCAGCTAATTGGCGGTCAAAAAATGATTGTCCAAAGACCAAATGGGAAGTAAGTACTGCAGTAACAACACTTATCATTGCTAGCAAAGCAAATTCATAGGACCCTGTCAGTTCCATCACAATCAATACGCCGGCTATAGGCGCACCTATTACAGATGAGGAGACAGCAGCCATTCCGCATACTATTAGGCCTACCGAACTAAACATACTTAGACCCATAATCTCAGTAAAACTTAAAGCTAGGCCACCTGCGGCGGCCCCAACCAAAAGCGATGGGGAAAAAACGCCCCCGAATAACCCAAAACCAATGCTTGTACTAGTAAGCGCTATTTTCATCAAAAGCAGAGCACCCAAATAAAACACTGGATAACTTTGGTTCATGATGGCTTTAACGGTATCCCCACCCAAACCTAAGGCTTCTGGAACAAATATTCCCCCAAGCGAGGTTAACACCACCGCAAAAATTAGTGAATTACCTGGAGTGATGCGGTATTTAGGTACCAAGCTTGCTGTAAAACGCACACTGTGCATAAACGTAACAGCTACAATACCAAAAAATGGTCCAAAGAATAGTGCACTTAATAAAAGGGCTGAGATATCACCCGAAAAAGCGGAAATTTCAAACAAGTTTTCTCCTGGCCACAAAAGCTCACTCGTGCCAGCCGCTACACAACTTGCTATTGCGATTGGTGCGATCGCGCGGAGGGAAAAATGCCGTAGTATTGCTTCGTGCGCAAATATAACACCGGCTATAGGTGCTCCAAAGCCTGCGGAAATAGCTGCGGCAACACCGCAGCCAATGAAAACGTCAGTAGACAACTTATCCGAAATAAACCTTTTTAGACCACTGCCTATTACCGCGCCAAAGTGCACCAAAGGCCCATACTGACCCACCGAAGCACCTCCTGAGGCCGATATAAAAGCCGCTAAGGTGGAAGCCAGTCCGACTTTTACATTTAACTCATTATCAGGTCGATGAGCTTCATATATGGTATCCGCGGGACCTTGCCACCGGTCAACTTTGAGAAATATTCGTATCAGATAAATAAGCACAGCAGCTATTGTTAACGTCACGATATGACCCAAGCTAAATTCTATGCCTGAAAACTGAACCAGAAAAAAAGAAGTTCTAATGCTTGAAAGGAACAAAACACCTTCAACGAAAAAATGAGCGACTACGGATACTACCACTCCAAAAAATAGACCAACTACGGCCGAAGTTATAAGCTGCGTAATAGATGAGGTTAACTTGGGATTTTGTTCCATAACAAGTCGAAGCGTAACATCTGTTTATAATAATTCAAGCATGAGCAGCAAAATGAAATAATAATCCAAAAAAGGAAGCCCAATCTAGTGCCATAGTTGGTTAGCGGCCTGTTTTGCCTTTGCCAGCTTTATCTCATACTGAGCCAAACGGTCAGTCACACTTTCAGCTTCTTGAAGCTGCTCATCAGACTTGATTTCACCACCTACAATTTCGTCAGAATTTTTTATCTCTGTCGCCAATTGATTTTTCTTGAGTAATTTGGCCCTAACGCTGTCGGCAGCTTTCTCTTTTTGCTGAATATTTTCTTCGATTTTCAAGTTCCGACTTTCGAATTGTTTTTCGTCTGGCGATATGGAAACATCCAAGTCTGAGACGACTTTGTCGCTCTCAACAGCCACAGCATCGCCAACTTCCCGGCTCGACAGGATCTCAGCACTTTCCTGATCAATCTTCTTATCCCGTTTTGGGGCTGTTTCTTTTTCTTCATCAACACCAATAGGTTGTTCATTGCTATAACTGACATTGGCTTTGAAGACCTGATTTTGGTTAATATTTCCCTCAGGGGACAGTTTCCAAGAATTTTCTAAAACTAGTGTGCTTTCAGTCTTTTCAAGTTCAATAAACTCTGAGAATAATCTCTCTAAAGTATCTATCCGCGATGCCAAGACCTGCGTCTGCACGCGTAAATCGGAAACGGCTTCAGCAGTCAGCAATCTCCGTATATTCGAAGATTTAGCTTTTTTGTCGAAGCTTTCACTTAGAAAATCATCTTCAAAATCAGAATCTACCATTTCCGAACTGCCAGCTAAAAAATTTTCGAGATCTTCCATGGCAACGGTGTAATTCACCACTCCAGCCTCTGTAGCTGCTTTTGCCTTTAGTTTTCCACTCGAAATATAAGAGAAAACATCTTCTACCGTGACATTTGCATGTTTTGCGGCTGCTTCAAGTGATAAAAACATTATTTTCTCCAGCGTTAAATTTAATCGAAACCTAAAATACTATTAGTTGAAACTTTTTCCTCAAATAGATCGCCCAACCAACCAATTTTTTCTACATCAGATATTTCCCAACCACTTGGCATACCTAGTGCTCCACCACGAGCTCTGTAACGAAAAGTGAAAACTTTAAATGATTTAAATACTTCATCTTGGTCAGTCTCGGTATTAGCTGGTGTAAACGCACTTGAGAAAAGCGTTTTTAATTTTCTGGGTTCACCAGATTCGGTAAATGAAGTTCTATAAAAGATATAATTGGCGAATATATCATTGATATTTTCTGCATCTACCTCAACCAAAAATGTCATTATTTGCTCAGTAATTGAGCTTAACTTTGCACTAGGAACATCGTCATAATGCTCAGTTAATCGCGCTGAAAAAAAATTAGTGTATGCAATTAATGATTGGTTCGTCGATATATATTGATTTGTTACGTGTGCGCTCACAACTCCTAATATCCATGATGGACAGTGTTTCATTTTCGCCCTCTTATTGCTCGCTGCATCATCTTAACTTAACTAAAATTTAAGTATGCAAGAATTAAACCATGCTCATTATTTCACGACAAAAAAATATATTAATGACTTACAAAGCTTCTACTGTTACTGTGATTTGATTAGAAACTTCAAAGTCCAGAATGTCTTTTCGCTGGGAAAGTTTCGTTAGCCCATCCAAGTCGGTAACCTCAAATGTAACTTCAGCTAAATTATCGCTATGTTTTGTAACCGTTTCGTTCTTGATGAACTGACTTCTATCATGCTCATAACTATCGAAAAAGCTTCGCCAGTCATCAAAATCACAACCCTGGATCTCGACTATTGCCTTTACATTCATAAGCGCCTCCATGCATCTTTTGTTGAACTTAGCACCATATTTGAATTTTAAAAATAAAAACGTCCCTGTGGTAGTTTAACTGTATAAGAATTAAAGGCCAAACCACGTTTGAGGATTGGCCTTGCAGGGTTGTTTTCAAAAATTAAAGGTCACATTTAAATTCCTCAGTTGAGAATTAACGTAAATTTACTATCAAGTCTCCAGAAATCTACGAGCATGGGTCACTCAAGATTGTGGATAAAAGATTAAAGCTGTTTAAATATGAAAATCGGCATTATAAAGTAGAAAGCTATTTCTTTTTTCATTTTTTTACCAGTATTATAGCGCTGAGGGTGAAGAAATTTTCGCTGTGTCTAAAATAAATAATTTGTGTTAAACTATGTAGAAGGTTAGCCGTAACCTAGATTGTGGAAAAGGAGGTAAGAATGAATAAATTCATTGGGAAACAAGCCTACCAGCAAACGGCGCAAGCTCCGGTAATTAACGATCCTCATGCAGCAATAACAGTATGTCTAAATACCCTACTCCAAGGTTTGCAACTACTTTCTCGAAAAACTGATGCGCCGTCAGATATCGCGATCAAAACATCAAGCAAGTGCTTAACCGCAATATATGTCCTTCAAACGAGCCTTGATTTCGATAAGGGTGGAGAGATCGCCAATAAGCTTTTTCAACTTTACGAATATGTAAAATATCACGTGATTGCTTCATCCAAAGGTGACAATGCCGCAAATATAGAAAGTGCTGTTGAAGTCATTACAGAGATCCTTAACACTTGGAAATCAATCAAATGAGTAGCCGGCTTTTGCCGAAAATTACTATAAAAAATTTGTGGTCAATGACAACTTCGCTTCAAGAGCAAATAAACGCAGGAAAAATTTTCTCTGCTTCGGCAATTGCAAAAGCGAGACACGATATGTTGGTTGAATTTTTGGCTGATGGTGAGTTGACTTCAGATAAAAAATTGGAATTTGCTAAAAAATTTTACATTGATGTTCAATCGGAAATAGCAACCATCAGAAAAATTTATTCGGATGAACGGTCAGCGTTTATTTCTCGAAAAAACGCCTATACAGCTTATTCTAGAGACGCATAATGGCACTTTAAAGTGCAACGCGATACAAGTCGAAATAACTAGCCAAAAATGCAGTAGTCGCAAAAACCAGTCATCATTTCTGTATCCGCGAATTTTATCAAGTCATTTATGTTACGGTCACCTGAAACAGCTGAAAGCTTAATATTATTTTCATAAAGCTGCATCAGATTTTTCACCGAAACCCTTCCGTAATCACATTTCGTTATAATCGCTTTGTGCAGACCTGGTGAAACCTTTATAAGCTCCGCCAACGTTCCAGAGTTGGTCTCTCCAGAGAGCGTGAGAATTGGGCGAATTTGTGAAATTTCGCCACTAAAATCTCGGTAAAATTTCAAAAAATTTGCACTCTCCCTCCAGTCAACTTCAACCAAGTCACTTTTCCCATTGAACATTTCCCGGCTGATTAACTTTTGCCTTTTAAAATTAAAATTGAACAGCTTAGCATAAAACCTGAGGCGGTCTGCCTCGAAAAGCTTTTCGCGCGTTACGTGTGAAATTTCAGGCTTTGACGAATTTTGAGCACCTCGTAGATGCATTAACTTCCCTAGAAGGGTTGATTTTCCTGAACCCGGTGCGCCCAACAAAACTATTGTATTGCCCTGCTTTAACAAATCCCCTGCTTTTGGATCAATCAAATTATGAACTAATTGATTTATAAGCGTTTTTCTTGAGACACTGCCTTCGAATTCGAAAATTCCAAGTTCTTCTTTTAGAAACTTATTACCAAATCCCAAGGTAATTAGATCACCGTAACTTAAATTACCTTGATTCAAGAATTTTTCATCTCCATTTTCGCTTATATTTTTTTGTTCTTCACCGGACTGAGGTTGGTCTTCGATGCTTACGGACGAAATTCTGCCACCGGTCTCTTTTTGGGCCACTAAGCTCTCATCACTGTCCAAAAATAAATTATGTTCTGGATAAGATGAAATTTCGTTTGTATCTTTAATATCCAACAAATCAGATTTAGTAGCATCCACTGGAATTGGCGATTGTGGCGAAATTAAGGTATCTAGTTCCTGTCTCGCCACTTTTAATAAAGCCTTCGGATCTTGGTCATGTTTTACCTTAGGCTTCGGAGGTTCAAGGGAGGCCGTAATTTCCACAAAATTACCGACATTTTTGATCTCAAGTATATAAGCATCGGGACCAAGTTTTTCTTGGACTCTTTCAAGCGCAGAATTAGTGTCTTTATCTCTAAAAATGAGGTTACTCTTTGTCATCCGGACCACCTAACTGAACTCTCACTGATCTTCCTCTGTTGCATTTCCGATTGTAGCAACAACCTCAACGCGTTTAGTTTCAGGCAATTCGGTAAACGATAAAACATTCAAATCACTTAATTGTGCTCTCACAAGCTTTGCTAGCTTTCTACGGATGGAAGGGGAAACAATAAGGAACGGCGCTTTACTCTTTTCGAGTTGTTGATCAACGGCGTTGGACAATTGCGTAATAAGAGTTTGTGATAGACTTACATCTAGAATAAGTTCTTCTTGCTGATTTTGTCTATCAGCATTGATCAACAGGTTCTCAAAATTGGGCTCCAAGGTTATAACAGGCACAACATCATTATGCGGCACTAAGCGCTGTAGCAGCAATGGTATTAAATCCGCGCGCAGGGCTTCCGCTGTATCAGAAACATTTAAATTTCTACCCGCAAGTTCAGCCAAACATTCCAAAATTTTTCGCATGTCAGTTATTGGGACTTGTTCTTCTAGAATTTTCTTTAAAACGGCAGTTAGATTGTGGTATGGGATTAATTTTGGAACAACGGACTCTACGAGAGCAGGACTTGTTGAAGACAGCTCCGAAACGATATCTTTTATTTCATCTAGCCCAACCAACTCATGAGCATTTGTCTCAATCATTTTTCCAAGCTGCGTTGCTAAAACTGCTTCAGGTTCGACAACTACATACCCGCGTGACTCAGCCAACATTTTTTCAGATTCGCTTATCCAATATGCTTCTAAACCGAATGTTGGTTCGAGAACTTTTTCACCATCTAGTGTAACCTCAGCGTCATCGGTTGGAATTGTCAGTAACTTGCCAGGGAATATTTTATCTTCAGCTACAATCCTTTGACCAATTTTTATCTGATATAAATTTGGTTCTAGATTAAGATCATCTCTAATTCTAACGCTTGGAATTACATAGCCTAAGGATTTTGAAATTTCTTTTCTTGTTGCAGCAATCCTTCTAACCAATTGACCGTTAACTTCATCTTCTACCATAGGTATTAAAGAGTAACTGAGTATAACAGAAATACGAGAGTTATCAGAAATTTTCTCTGCGCTCACGGTATCGTCATCATCGAAATCTAATTCGTCCTCGACTTCTTCTTGATCATCGCTTACGCGATCACGCCGCGACAGTAGAAACCCAGTTAGACCTGCGGCCGCAGCCATGGAGCCAAAGAGCACTGTCGGCATACCAGGGACAAATCCAATTATGCCAACAACCGCTGCGACAGGATACCATGCTTGAGCAAGACTAATTTCTTGTCCAATATGTTCAGCCATCGCTTGACTAGAAGAAACTCTTGTAACGATAATTGCAGTTGCAATTGATAGTAAGAGCGATGGTATTTGGGCAACCAAACCATCACCGACCGCCAACAGAACATAAAGTGAAGAGGCATCGTTCAATGTCAAGTCGTGTTGTAGCATTCCGATCGAGACGCCACCGATAATATTTATCGCTAGTATTAAGATACCAGCTACAGCGTCACCTTTTACAAACTTGGAGGCACCATCCATGGCGCCATGAAAATCAGCCTCTCGAGCTACTTCAGTTCTCCGAGCTGTTGCCTCCTCTGGAGTTAGTATACCAGCATTTAAGTCGGCATCGATAGCCATTTGCTTGCCAGGCATGGCATCAAGAGTAAACCTTGCCGAAACTTCAGATACTCTTCCAGCTCCTTTTGTAATTACGACCAAGTTGATAATAACTAAAATGGCGAAAACAAAAATACCGACGGCAAAGTTACCGGCAATGACAAAAGCACCAAAAGCTTCAATTACCTGACCCGCGGCATCGGTGCCCGTATGTCCATCTGCCAAGACGATGCGGGTAGAGGCAACATTTAAAGCCAATCTTAAGACTGTAGCAACTAGAAGCAGAGTTGGAAAACTTGAAAAATCTAGCGGGCGGTAAGTATGAATAGCCACCATTAGAACCAGCAGAGCCAACAAAATATTTAAGCTAAAGAATATATCTAATAGAATTGTTGGAAGCGGTAAGACCATCATTGCTACCACAAACAATATACCAAGCGGCAAGATGGAGTCAGTCACGTACCGCCGTGTTTTCGAAAAGTCGAATGAGTCTAATACTGCCATGATCGCCATCGTTAATTTTAATAGTAACAAGGCAAATAACGTGCCAGATCTTCAGGTAGTAATGTATAATTGGCATGAATTATGCTTGTTAAGTTTTTATATAGATGGAGGTGACCAGTGGATAAGAGTAATCTGAAACGCACGCAGATGATGAGTTCAAGTCGAATATTTCCTCTTTTAGCATCGGCTTTCTTCTTATCTGGATGCTCTAACGAGCTCAGCGTCTTAAACTTTTCAAAGGCTTTAAAATCTGCGCCACCTGATATGCAGGGGTCGGATGACGCAAATACCATACAAGCTGCGGCCGCTGCGACACAAGCAATAACGCAACCAAAGGTTAAAATCGTTCCTACGATCACCGGTATGGGTTATGCAAGCGTTTCTTCGCAACCCGCAAAGTCTATTAACCAGCGGCGACTTATGGCAATTAGAACAGCGCGGCTTGACGCAATGCGAAACTTAACGGAACAAGTGCATGGGATGCAGATCAATTCTCGCACAACTGTAATTGATGCGGTCATGCAAAACGACTCTCTCAGGGCGACAGTAGACGGACTGATTTTGGGTGCGAAAACGGTCCGGATCAACCCCGTTGGAGCAGACACTTATGAGGTTGTTTTGGAATTGGACAGGGCTTTAATCGATGCAATAATGAGGGCCGCGAGCGCTTAGAATGCAATTGATTGTTACAAAATTGTGTACCTTCCTAGCAACTTTCGTAATGCTGGCCTTTGTATTGTTTTCAACAGCAAATTCAGCCACCATTACCCAAGTTTCCGTTTCTGGGCGCGCAGCCATTGTTGGAAATGACGAAAACACAGCAAGACGCAACGCGTTGGAAGATGCTCTTTACTCTGCATCTCTAAAATCGGGTACCGATATAAGCAGCACCGCAATAAGTCAAAATGGCGTTTTGATTCGAGATGTAATTAAACTGGACAACAAAGCGCATCTGGTCGATTTTAATATTTCAAGAGAACGTAATAGCGGTACTCACTACATTATTAACTTAGATGCTTACTTCGCCGAAACACCACAATCTGAATGCCCTGACCCACACTATCCAACGATCGCGATCATGGCGCCGACTACAAAGCTGGCACAGAATGTTGATGTACACGCTGTTACAAGTTTTGAGGACATTACTACATCTTTAAATGCAAAGTTGATTGGAAAGTACCCAGGAAAAGTTGATGGGCCATTCGATATTAATTTAGATCAGATAAAGTCTTCCAACATTAAAAACCCTCTTTTCGATTACAAAAGTTTAACATTAGGGGCTAGTGAAAGTATAAACTTTGTCTACAACGGTGACTTCATACTTAGCATCGAGGTTTTATTTGAACGAAAACAAGGAAAAGTAATAACAGATTTACACATCAAATTAAGCGATGCGGAAACTTCAGAAAATGTCTACGAAGGCAAGGAGACAATAGCTACAAATGCATCATTCAAAACGCCAATAAAAGCCATCAACGTCTTGCTACCAACAATCTTAAGGTCAGATGATTCAAATATAGACAAGGTGGTTGATGATATAGTTTCTTATCTCACACAACTTGCTTGCGCCGAGTTAGAAACAAAATTAATTTCCACAAATGGAAAATTAAAAATCGCACACGGAAGCCGCGATGGAGTAAAAGTTGGAGATTTGGCTTACGTGACAGACCAAGAGGAATACTGGTCATTAGTAGAGGTGACAACGGTAAGTGATTACTTCGCAAATTTGGCACCGGTAAATAAAATGAAATCAGCAAATTCCTTAGCTAACAAAAATATAAGGATGATTGGTGGGAGCTTGCGATGAGCATAAAGCAGTTAGCTGTACTTTTAATTGTGGCTTCGAACTGTTCCGCAACAGCAGATGAAGCCTTCGTGGTATTCGAATTTAATTCAAGTGGACAACGAACCGGCTCATCTAGTTATACCGTTCTTCCAGGCGATACATTGGGTAGAATTGTAACTTCATTTTATGGAAAATCCATAAACCAAAAACAGTTGTTTGGTGAAATTGTTGCAAATAATCCAAAGTCGTTCGTAAATGGTGATCCAAACCGATTGTTGTCTGGCAGCACTCTTAATCTACCCAATAGCGGCTCAGAAGATGGAGGTCAGGGAGATGAAATTTACTTCTTTTAGTGGAATTCTTTTATCTCTTTGTATGATAATTCTGACCGCAGGCGCTTCATATCCCTCCGAAAGAATTACTGGATCACAAATCAAAGACGCTATAGTAGCCCAAGCGGTTGGTGCAGGCATTATTGTCTCGCCACAAACAGCAAGCCACAAAGTTTATTATCCGTGTGATAAACCACTGAATATTATGCCGAAAGGTAAAAATTGGAAAACAGTCGAGGTGGTTTGCAGTTCGCCTTTTGAATGGAAAATCAATATACGGAACGTTGTAAATATATCTCAGATTGATAAATCGGAAAATGGTCTGGTAACCAATTCAGAGCAAAACGCCACTAAAGCTAAATATATTCCAAAACTAAAAGTTCCAACTCGGCTCAAAAAAATAGACAGACCCGAACCTTATGAAACTTCAACCCATAAAACAGGTGAAAAAAAAGAAGTAGTTAATACTTCCAAATCAAGCACAAAAACAAAGTTAATAAAAAAAGAACCTCTGATACGTACAGCACGAAAAGATCCTCCAAAATTGTTTCAGTATTTCATATTAAACGAGCCTTTAAACAAGGGGGCTATAATTAGCAACATAGACCAATTAAAAACTAAACTATTCAATCGTGAAGTGCGGGGGGGCTATTTAGATAGCTCACAAATCATTGGTCGAGAACTTAAAGTTTCTATTCCAGCAGGTCAGCCAATATTATCGCGGTTTTTGACTACCAATTACACTGTAAAAAAAGACTCGGTACTAGATTTGACTTTGCAACGTTCCGGGGTGAAGGTCACCAGCCAAGGACGAGCACTATCTAACGGGCAGTTGGGCGAAATAATTCTTGTTTCAAATCTTTCTTCAGGCATTAGACTGCGAGCTAAAATAAAAAATGCCCACGAGGCAGAAATTATTACTAAACAATTGAACTAGGCGGACGTTATAGTTATTGTAGGAATACAAGCTGCCTCCTAGGGCGCTTTAAATTCTGGAGACTAGAGATGGTTGATACAGTACAAAATTTGGTAGGCACTACTTCTTCGGTCGTTGTACCGGAATCGTCAAGTGCGCCACAAGTGTCAACTGGGGGTGTTTCGTCATCTGCTGAAATTGGAGTAAATGCGCCAGTCGTTGGTGTTACTGATACTGATACAGCGAGTGTGAATGTTGACTCTGCTATGCGTGACGTGATGCAAGCAATGCGAGATATGCCTCCACCAATTGACTTGGAAGCGGTGCAAAGGCTTAGGTCTGAAATTGCAAATAACGAGTACCCGGTTGATTACGATAAAATTTCTGAAGCCTTGATTTCCTCTTTGAATGAAATCGTTTGATGAGGAATTTAGTGTAATCAAGGAACTAAAAGAACTTTATTCTGAGGCCAAGAGCCTTCCAGGATATAGGAAAAACGCGGATGAATACTATGAGAAATGCGGCAACCTTGTTGCGCGCATTAAAAACGTTTGTGGAACAATAAACGTTTCCGATTTGTCAGAAGAACAAAAAAAAATGCTTTTGGATTTAAATAACATAATTATAGATGAACAGATGTATGCAGAAGCGGCATTTGAATTGAGGAAACCGGTTAATTGGACCGATGACTAACAACCCAGAAAACTCTATTTCCTCAGTATTTGGATCACTCATCGGTTTGAATGAACAAGTGTTAGTAGTCATAATTTTACTTAATTTTATCTTCAGTGTTTTGTGTCTATTAAAGTGCGCGCAAATTTTGTCTTATATTAGACGTAACCGAAATGAGGATTTATCCCAATCTTCGTCAAACCTACATTCATCTTTAGTATCAACAGAACTAACTAAACTGGATGTGACCCCGTCAGAAACGTACAACTCAGATATGCTTCTAATCGACAAAGCAATAATATCAATTAGGGCTGGCTTTACGCAGTCTCAGATTTCTGAAAAATTGGATATCGAGGATGATTATCTCGATATTTTGCATAGAACTTATTACAAGAAGTCAGGTTGATGTGCTAGTTACCATCCACTTGCCATTCAATTTCGTTAAAAATTTGGGCTGCTTCTGATTGAGCTTCAAAAAGTTCTTTCGGCTCCAACTGATCTTCAATTTCATCTCTCAGTTGCAAAGCACCTGGTATATTCAATGCAGAGGCAACTGACCTTAGTGCATAAGCAGCTTTATAATCTGGCTCAATTACAATGTTTAAATGATACTCTGCCAGTTGCAAACACGAATCCATATCGCCTGATTGCAGTCTTGCACGAAGAATCGTTTCTATCTCTGAATGCACTTCAGTTGCAATTTCTTCTGGTAATAAAGAAAGGACTTCCAGTCGTATATCGGCTGCGCGCTTCAAACCGCCCAGCTCGGCTAATGATATCCACTTAAGAGCCAATTTATAATTTGTTGGATGTCCCAAGCCTTTTTTAAGAAGAAGGGCTGCATTGAATTGCGCATCGTGATCATTCAATTCAGAAAGCTTTATAAATAGCCTGTAAGCGTCAGTATATTTTTTTTCCTTTACCAGATCTACTGCAATAGCAAAATCACTCTTTTCTGCTAAAGCCAAATCATAGTGAAAAAATTGGTAAATACCAATTAGAATTGCTATAAGATTTACCTTAGGTGACAAATTTTTAGAGCGCATGGTTCTCCGTCTCTGCTCTGAGGTTGCGATATTGATAGTATAACTTATACATTTTCGAAAGCTTTTGGGCAAAATTAATATTTTAGCTTTGATATAGAATTATCTTTTTTTTCCTAAACAACTTTTGCAGGCGACCGTTCCACAATGTGAGCTGATTTAAATCCTTATCATTTATTTCAGCATAAACCTGGCGCTGCGCGTCAAAACCGAAACAGACGGTTAAAGTTAGGAGAAACAAAATGGCACTTACAGTTGCTACTAATACTGGCGCACTGATGGCCCAGGCGGCCGCGTCAAGCGTGAATAAGGAGATGGAAGTCTCTATGGAGCGTCTTTCGTCCGGAAAGCGTATCAATTCTGCATCAGACGATGCCGCTGGTGTTGCAATCGCTTCACGTCTAACTGCGGAAATTCGCGGTACCAACATGGCGATCAGAAATGCACTAGACGGTCAAGCACTCATCGACACTGCTGAAGGTGCCCACATTGAGGTTGAAAATATTCTTCAGCGGATGCGTGAAGTTGCTGTGCAAGCTGCGAACGATACAAACAATTCAGATGATCGTGCAAATTTACAAACTGAAATTAATGCACTGGTAACTGAAATTGACCGAATTTCAAATTCTACAACATGGGCTGGGACAAAACTTCTTGATGGAAGCGACACGAATGGTTTAGCTTTCCAAATTGGTTCAGGCACTCAAAGCTCGGATACAGTAACAACAATTATTTCAAGCACAAGCGCACAAAACTTAGGTGTCGGTGCTAAATCTCTGACGGAAATATCGTCGTTAACTGGCGGCACTTTTGCCTCTACTACCGGAGATCTTACTTTCACGGCTGGCGCAGGAGCCACTACCATAAAAATAGGTGACAATCTATTTTCCATGCGTCAAGACATAGCAGCTGGGACAGGCAATATCTTAACTACTGCGACAGCTGCAACTGATATCGTGAGTTTGACCGTTACGTCGAGTACGGGAACCAAGGACTTCACCGTTAACGGAGTCACTGTCGAGTATGCCGGGCACGCTACTGCGGCCACGGCTGCTGCAAACCTGAGAACTGCATTTAACTCCGCAAAGAGTACAAATGCGGATGCATTGGGTCATCTTGTAGCAACCGTTACATCTGGTGCGACTGTTGATTTTTCTTCAACTGCAAACAACAAACGTGATGCAATGATTGCTTTGATCAACCAGAACACAAGTGTAACTAACGATTTCACCCTCACATCCGGATCGAGCAAGATCACTTTCGCAACTAAGAACCCCGTTGCTACGACTTCTGTCGGCACGAACACTGTTACAGCTTCAGGCAGTGCTGCAATTACAGCTGGGGATGGGACACTAGTTGTCGCCGCAGATGCCTCAGGTAGCGCAAGTCGCTTTAACACTATCGAAGCCACGGTTGCAGGAGTTACGGTTAGCTTCAATACCAATACAGACGTGATTGATAAAGGTTACCTACAAACTAGTAGTTCGGCTGTAGCTCAGGCCTTAATACAGAAGTTTGAGGATGCTGGATTGAAGAGTGTTACCATGACTGAAAGTGCGGGGACCATCACGTTTACACAAGGTGGCGCTTCTGATGTAACGACAAAAGTCAACGCTGAAGGAACAATTGAGCGCATCGATACTGCTCTAAAGTCAATCGCGACCGCCCGCGCCCAACTTGGTTCGGTATCAAATCGATTGGATAGCACCGTCAGTAATTTGACTAATATCTCGTCAAATCTTCAAGCTGGACGCGGTAGGATTGAAGACGCAGATTTTGCGGCGGAAACTACAACTCTTGCTAAAACACAAATTTTGCAACAGGCTTCGACAGCAATGCTAGCCCAAGCAAACGCGTCTAAGCAAAACGTTTTGAGCTTACTTCAAGGATAAGTATTATTAACGCAAAAAGTCAAGAAAGGCCCAGTTTTACTGGGCCTTTCTTATTTTCTCCGGTCAATGCCCAAACCTACACAAATTAGCATAAAATATGGTTAAATAAGAAGTTATTATTTTTAGAGGTCCAGCTGTGCCAACGCTGTTAAGACTATAAAATTGAATAGCCCAATTCCTCTCAAATCTTGTGTCACTACAAATGCAATGCAAAATCCCACAATTTATTTAATCAAAACCGTCTAATAATATTTTTAACACAGGGTCTCATGAGATCTTAAACAGAGAATTTTACTTTGTTTTTGAAATTATTCAAATTTGCTATTTAGAAAATTGCACAGCTTTAATGGGGGCAATTCATATTTCAACAATTTTTCAAATTAATAAAAGTAAAACTGTTAATTCAACTTCTGGCACCAAAACTGGTACATTCCGCTAAACACCTCTGGATTTGCCCTTTCAAAGGCGTGCCAAACGTCTAGGTTAAAAGGATCTTCCGTATTGTAATGAATACTTTTAAATGACTTAACCAGGTCATTGTTTTCGAACCCACAAAAATGAAGCTGCAAAATGGAAAGATATTGCTTTATTTGTGGAATTGTAAATCTATGCTCCTGAACATGAAATAAAAGGTCCCTGAAAGTACTCAAACTAAAAAAGTCACCAGAACTCAATATTTTTTCGAACTTTTTGTCTTTTAGTTCTTTAAGTTCTTGCCTAAAGGATCGCATGGATTCTTTACTAGAAATTGTATCGGTAAGGCCAGTATTCCCTCTTAAATCTGCTATAGGTTTTCGAGCCAATTCACTGTAAAGACCAATTCCAATGAGACCGCTCGGCTTCAGACATTGTGTAAGTTCTTTCCAACCGGCGAGCGGATTTTCCATGTGGTGTAATACACCAAAACTTTCAATTATGTCAAATTTCTGATTAAGTTTTTTGAGCTCGAGAATATCGGCTTGCAAGTATTCCACATTTTTAAAACCCAGTTCCTTTGTTTTTCTTTTTGCATATGCTAAACTTGCAAAACTTAAATCGATAGCTGATATCTGAGCATTATCGAACCTTGCAGCAACTTCCAAAGCATGCTGGCCCGTTCCGCAACCGGCGACTAAAATTTTTGGGGACTCTACCTGCATAATATTAAAATCAAATATTTTGATATTTAGCTCTTGCACCATTTTGGTAATTGAGGTTTTTTTTAAGGGAAAAGCTAAATTAACCCACCGCGGATACGGATTAGCCTCATATTGATGCCGGACTATTGACGAAACGTTATTTTTAATTTTGCCCAATTCTGGGATTTCTTCACGTATAATTTTTTCCTCTAGAGGTTCGTGAACTTGTGTTGTAAATACTTTTTCGATGTCGCATGTTACCTTAATGAGCCCACACCAACCATACTCACTTAAGGCTTTAAAACTTGCCAAACACAAGACTAATTGAGAGCTTGGTTGTCTCCCTTCTTCAATGGTGTTCTGCACTAATAACTCGAGTTCCTGGACTTTTAATTCATCACAGCGATTAGTTTTATAAATATATTCACCGACAAAGCACTGCAGCGCTAAAGCAGACTGAAAAGTCAAAATCTCTTGAGAGTTTGCCAGATTCAGGACATTAGATAGTATATCAGAACGGATATTTGCTAGGAATTCCTCAATTTCAAAATCGGGAATTGGGCAAAAAGCCATCAATTTTATAAAAAGTCTTGACTTAGTTATATTCGAAACGGCACAATTTAGATGCCTTATTGATGTTTTACGCTTATAACTCCCGATAGTTTTGTTCAAAAGTGACTCGCGTTTCAATAGGCTGATTATGGCTGGCGCAATATCACTTGGCCTTACAGGACTACGGGTTTTAAAAAAATATTCACATAATCCA
>CACPHA010000029.1 GCA_902633655.1 Paracoccaceae bacterium | reverse complement strand
GTGATAGCGGAAATGACCGAACTTGGCGCGTTCGTTGGAGAAGGGGCCGCCCTTAGAGCGCGACACCAGGAGGCCGTTATGTTTCGCGGTGGCATAGCTCAGGAAGGGTCAACTGCAGGTCTGGTCTGGCTACACGAACCACGAGTTGTCGTTACTAATCTGGTTAGCGAGAATCCAAATCAGGAAAAAGAAAAACTAAATAGTGCCCTTGATCAACTTCGATTGAGCATTGATAAAATGTTGAGGCGGGTTGCTTGGGGGGCATCAGAACAACGCGAAGTTTTAGAAGCATATCGGATGTTTGCCAGATCTCCAGGCTGGATTCGCCGGATGGAAACTGACATTGATAAAGGGCTTTCTGCTGAAGCTGCAGTTGAAAAAGAACAATCTGAGGCACGGGCCCGGATGACACGAGTCTCTGACCAATATATGCGTGACCGATTACATGACATTGACGATCTGTCAAACCGCCTGCTCAGGCTTTTGACCGGACAGGGCCAAGATACAGGTGCGGAAATGCCTGATAGTCCAATTCTCATAGCAAATAACATCGGACCAGCAGAACTTTTAGACTACGGACGTAAACTTAGAGGCATTGTGCTGGAAGAGGGATCTGTTGGCTCGCATGCTGCCATAATAGCACGGGCCTTAGCTATCCCATTAGTGATCCATGCCGAAAACATTACAACGGAAGCTCTTAATGGCGATGCAATTATTGTCGATGGCGATCAAGGCATTGTGCATTTAAGGCCTGATGAAAACGTTAGCAACGCCTTCAAAGACAAAATGGAAATGGCCGCAAAGGCGCAGGAACGTTACGTTGCAATTAGAGAAGAAAAGGCAATTTCCACCTGCAAGCGTCATATAACCTTGATGATGAATGCAGGTCTAATGGCAGATTTACCTAATCTTAAAAACTCCGGTGCCCAAGGCGTAGGTTTATTTCGGACTGAACTACAGTTTCTTGCTCGAAATCAAATGCCGCGCCGTGGAGAACTAAGTCTTATGTACGGGAAGGTGTTGGATGCCGCGGGCGAATTACCAGTTGTTTTTCGGACACTCGATATCGGGTCCGATAAGGTTCTGCCTTACATGCGCAATGTGTCAGAACCAAATCCAGCGTTAGGCTGGCGGGCGATACGCGTTGGGCTCGATAAGCCCGGTGTCTTAAGAATGCAGCTTCAGGCCCTACTGCGTGGAGCTAACGGGCGGCCCTTGTCGATTATGTTCCCCTTCATATCTCTGTCAGATGAATTTTACACAGCTCGAAAGGAAATGGACAAGGTACTGGAGAGGGAAAAGCGTTTGGGCCACCCTGTCCCAGAAAGAATAGAAGTTGGTGCGATGCTCGAAACGCCAGCACTTGCTTATGCACCAGATGCATTTTTTCGTGATGCCGACTTTATTTCTATTGGCGGAAATGATCTTAAACAATTCTTCTTTGCCGCAGATCGTGAAAATGAATTAGTACGTAGGCGTTACGACATTTTAAACAGCAGTTATCTCAAATTTCTAAGTTTTATTGTTAAACGGTGTAAGGAGTGTAATACGAGTCTTTCTTATTGTGGAGAAGACGCGGGCCGGCCCTTTGAAGCACTTTGCTTGGCAGCAATAGGAATAACAAAGCTATCTATGCGAGCAGCATCCATTGGCCCAGTCAAACATCTTATCCGTCAAACTGACCTTGGAGCTTTAAAGCATTTAATAGAACATACTTGCGCACAGGGCAGATCAGACTTGCGCCTAGAAGTGAGAGCTTTCTTCGAAGCTCAAAATGGTTGACGCATTAGAACGAATTAACGGTCTTGACCTGTTGCGCACTTTGGCCATGCTATTGGGAGTGGCCTTGCACGCGACCCTTCCCTATATGCTCGCAGCGGAAGCTATTGCACCACCAGAATGGGTTTTTCTACTATTCGTCTCGATACATACATGGCGAATGCCACTTTTTTTCATGCTGGCGGGATTCTTTGGCGCAATGTCTTTGCGCCGTAAAACGATTGCAAGTTTCTGCTGGGATAGATTCTACCGGATCACGCTGCCCCTTCTACTTTTTCTGCCAATTTTTCAAATGCAGCAATTTGTCAAAGGTCTCAATGGAGACTGGTCGGATACTTCTCTGCTCCATCTGTGGTTCCTATTTTATCTTAGCATGTTTTACATTATGCCGGTGACTCTTGGGCAGTGCGTGCCTAATAGGGTAGCTGAGTGTTTTGACTTTTTCTTTCGCTCGCGAGTACATATTTTTGCACTTATCCCATTTCTGACAGTTGCTTCGGTGTTAGGACGGGATCTCGCGATCTTTGGACGCGCGCCAGAAAATATTACAGAATTTGAACTAGGGCATTTTGTATACAGCTTTTGCTTTTTTGTAATGGGATGGAGACTTTTTTTGCACCGTAAACTTCTACAAACATTTACATCCCTACGCTTCGTTTGTTTCAGCTTGCTAACTGCCCTATTATTTTTGATTAGCGTCCTTATCGTTTTATCGATCCTTGAATTTCAGATCAATAATGGGTGGACTTTCTGGGTTTTGAACTTTCTAAGCGTTTCGGCGACTCTACTGACATGCATTGGTTTTTGGGGACTCTGCCATCGCATCATGATAAAACCATCCCCTATCGTTGATTTTGCCGTTGAGATATCCTATCCGATTTACTACTTTCACCTAATAATAATGCTGCCTTTGCTCTATTATTTCTTCGACAATGGTTGGGCCCCACAAGCCACCGTCTCTATCAGTTTTGTTTTTGGATTGTTTGGATCACTTGTAATTTACCTTATTTTTATCCGCTATACGCCGCTCAACTGGATGTTTAACGGATACAAAAATTCATGGTGCCAGACAGCAAAATTAACATTTAGGTTTAATAAAAAAAATTGAGCTTTCAAATAATCGATCTAACGACTGGACCAATTACTTTGGCGTCACTATAAACTGCGAGATATGGATATGTTTAAGTTGCACGCTATGCGAATTATGTGCCCGGCGCTCTGAGGCATAGAGCTGCCGGGATAAAGCGTTTGATCGTTCGCGCTGCCCTTTCCCACACGCGGTTTTAAGATTTTAAGGATGACACGAGATGTGTGCAGAGATACCCAATTATAAAGATACCCTAAACCTTCCGAAAACAGACTTTCCGATGCGCGCACGCTTGCCTCAGCGGGAGCCAGAGTGGTTGGCCCGGTGGGAAAAGATTGGTGTTTACCAAAGATTACGTGAAAAACCCGGAAGAGAACCATTCACGCTTCATGACGGGCCACCGTACGCAAACGGCCATCTCCATATTGGTCACGCGCTGAACAAAGTGCTAAAAGATATGGTTGTCCGTAGCCAGCAAATGATGGGTAAAAACGCGCGCTATATCCCTGGTTGGGACTGTCATGGACTCCCAATCGAGTGGAAGATTGAAGAAACTTATCGCCAAAAAGGCAAAGACAAAAACGATGTTCCTGTGTTGGATTTCCGTGAGGAATGCCGAAAATTCGCAGAAGGTTGGATAGATGTGCAGCGTGAGGAGTTCAAACGCCTTGGTGTTACGGGAATCTGGGACAAACCCTATCTTACTATGGATTATCACGCAGAACGTATAATTGCAGAAGAGTTCATGAAACTTCTAATGAACGGAACACTATATCAAGGGTCGAAACCGGTCATGTGGTCTCCAGTTGAGCAGACTGCTCTGGCGGAGGCCGAGGTGGAATACAAGGATAAGGATAGTTTCACGATATGGGTAAAATTCAAGGTGACGGGCAGCGAAATGCAAATGCTTGCCAACTCCTATGTAGTAATCTGGACCACAACACCTTGGACCATCCCATCTAACAAAGCCGTTGTTTACGGATCAGATATTTCGTATGGACTTTATGAAGTCACTGGCCGCCCACAGGAATGTTGGGCTAAAATCGGCGAACGCTACATCCTCGCCGACAAGCTTGCCGCAGAAGTTTTAGGCAAAGCACGACTGGACAGCACCATGTATCGAAGACTTTGTGATGTCCCAGAGAATGACCTTTCAAAAATTTCATTAAAACATCCACTATTTGGAACCAAAGGATCAGAAAGTGAATGGGATGACCTTCGCGATTTTCGTGTAGCTGATTTTGTTACCGATACGGAAGGAACTGGGTTCGTTCATTGCGCTCCATCGCATGGGATGGAAGAGTTTGAACTTTATCGCGACCTTGGAATGTTAGAGCAAGTAATAACTCACAACGTGCTGGAGGATGGCACGATGCGCGCAGAACTTCCTTTCTTTGGTGGGAAATCAATACTTACAGACAAAGGAAAAGAGGGCGATGCCAACAACACTATTATTAATAAGCTGTCGGAAACAGGTGGCCTGCTGGCGCGTGGAAAAATCAAACATAGTTACCCGCACTCATGGCGCTCTAAGGCACCTGTGATTTATCGGAATACGCCGCAATGGTTCGCAGCCATTGATCGCGTAGTAGGCGATGGTCAAGATACTTACGGAAAAACGATCCGCGAGCGCGCGCTTACTTCCATCGACCAGTTAGTTACATGGACGCCACAAAGTGGCAGGAACCGGCTCTATTCAATGATAGAAGCGCGTCCGGACTGGGTTCTATCGCGACAACGAGCTTGGGGAGTTCCATTGACATGCTTTACTAAGAAAGGCGCACTTCCCACTGAGGATGGCTTTCTATTGCGAAACCAAAAGGTTAATGCCCGGATACTTGATGCATTTCAATTGGAGGGAGCCGATGCTTGGTACAAGTGTGGTTCAAAGGAGCGTTTTCTTAATGGTATCGTTGATCCAGACGCATATGATCAAGTCGTTGACATCCTTGATGTTTGGTTCGACTCTGGTTCAACCCACGCATTTGTCCTGCGCGATAGGGAAGATGGAACGGAAGATGGATTGGCTGATCTTTACCTGGAAGGAACTGACCAGCATCGGGGTTGGTTCCACTCTTCCATGCTACAATCCTGCGGCACCCAAGGACGTGCTCCGTATCACGGCGTTCTAACACACGGATTTACGCTCGATGAAAAGGGCATGAAAATGTCCAAGTCGCTTAACAATACGGTCGCACCAGAACAAGTGATCAAACAATATGGCGCTGATATTTTGCGTCTCTGGGTCGCCCAGTCAGATTATACAGCAGATCTGCGTATTGGACCTGAGATCTTGAAAAATACTGCAGATGCTTATCGGCGTTTACGGAATACAATGCGCTTCATGCTCGGGTCACTTGCCGACTTTTCTGAAGCGGAGCGAGTAGAACGAGATGAAATGCCAGAGTTGGAACGCTGGGTACTGCATCGGCTGGCCGAACTAGATGTTGTAGTCCATAAAGGCTACAGTGCTTATGATTTCCAAGGCGTTTTCCAAGCCATATTTACATTTGCTACTGTAGATCTTTCGGCGTTCTACTTCGATATTCGCAAAGATGTTCTCTACTGCGATGGGGATACACCGGCTCGGCAGGCGGCCAAAACAGTTCTCGACATCTTATTTCATCGCCTGACAACCTGGCTTGCGCCCGTTCTAGTCTTCACGATGGAAGAGGTTTGGCTCGAACGGTTCGATGGCAACGAGAGCTCCGTGCACTTGGTCGATATCCCACCAACACCCACCGATTGGAAACAAGATACATTGGGTCGTAAATGGAAAAAAATCAGGGAAGTGCGCAGGGTTGTAACAGCTGCACTTGAAGTGCAAAGAACAGAAAAGATTATTGGAGCTAGTCTTGAAGCAGCGCCGTTAGTCTATCTCCAAGATGAGGGTTTGCTAGAACTGCTAACTTCTGTGCCTTTTGCGGATATATGCATCACATCTTCGATTAGACTAATTAAGGGCGAAGCCCCAAAAAACGCCTTCACACTTGACGGCTCGGATGAGAGTGTCGCAGTCATCTTTGAAAAGGCAGAGGGTGAAAAATGCCAGCGCTGCTGGAAAATTTTACCTGACGTGGGATCCCATTGGCATGCCGGAACCTGCGGGCGTTGCAACGGTGCATTGGACTAAAATTACGCCAGGTGACCCACAATTACGCTAACTTCAGGGCGTTTGCCAATTTCTGAATGGCAACTAAGCCGTACGATTTTAATAATCCCGGCTTCCAGTGCGTTGTCGTCTTTCAAGATTTTGCACCCTGCTCTACCAATATACTGACTAATGTCTTCTTCAAGAATATCTACAAGCTGTGCACCGGACGCACCACTCGAAGGTAATCCACGAATTTCCACCCAAGGTTCCCCTACCTGATCATCCTCATCATCCATAACGACATTAACAATCACTAGCCCGTTCAATGCTATCCGAACTCTATCCCGCATAATTCCGTCCAACGCCCCGTATTGCGCTTTCCCGTCAAGATAGATGCGGCCGGTCTCAATATATTCCACGACTTTGGGCGCATTGCCAGAAAGTTCGATCATCATGCCATTTTTACATACAATAGAGTTTATTCCGTTTTTTTCTGCAAGTTTTCTGTGTTCTCTCAAGTGTCGATGTTCTCCATGCATGGGGATGATCATTTCCGGTTGCACTAAACCATGGATATAGCTCAGATCAGGCCTGTTTGCATGACCTGATACGTGGTAAAGTCCTGCGCTGTCATCAACCACGTCTACGCCTTTTTCGGAGAGTTGATTAATAATACGGCTAACGCTGCGTTCGTTGCCCGGTATGGTTTTTGAAGAAAAAAGAAAAAGGTCACCTTCTCTGAGCTCCATACCCTGAAATTTTCCCGAAGAGAGCTGCGCACTTGCAGCCCGCCTCTCACCCTGACTCCCAGTCACTAGTAACATCAAATGTTCTCGCGGGATCGTGCTTGCATCTTCTGGGCTGACAACTTTCGGAAAATTTCTAAGGATCCCAGTTTCTATCGCGGTTTCCATCATGCGCCGCATTGCACGGCCCATTAGACAAATAGAGCGCCCTGCCCTACGTCCGGCTTCAGCAAGCGTTTTAACCCTAGCCACGTTACTAGCAAACGTGGTGGCAACAACCATATGTGGTGCACCTGCAATCAGGGCATCGATATCATTTTCAAGACTTAATTCTGAACGACCCTCAATATTTGAGAAGATATTCGTACTATCGCAGACAAGCGCTTTAATACCAACCTTCGAAACATCCAGCCAGAGTTTTTGATCAAATGCCTCGCCTACGATTGGCGTTTTGTCGAGTTTAAAATCACCCGTATGTATGATCCGACCTGCAGGTGAAAAAATGGCTAAAGCGCTGCTTTCTGGAATGGAGTGGGAAACAGGCACAAAAGAGACTTCGAATGGTCCAGCCAAAATTTTTTCAGGCCAACTGGAAGCGGTTCGTACTATTGTTTCTGGAAGGTCATTCTCCAACATTTTGCGCCGCGCTATATGCGCTGTAAAAGTACGCGCATATATTGGAGCATCAAGCTTTTCCCAAAGATAACCAATAGCGCCAACATGGTCTTCATGGGCGTGGGTGATAAAGATAGCCTCAATGCGGTCACGCCGCTCTTCCAACCAAGAAATATCTGGCAATATGAGATCAACTCCAGGAGTTCCTTCCATATCAGGGAATGTAACACCGAGATCAACAACGATCAGTCGTTCTTTTCGCGCTTCTCCATATCCATAGACGTATGCATTCATCCCGATTTCGCCTGCCCCGCCAAGAGGCAAATAAATCAATCGATGTTCACTCATTCTTGCTCCAGTATTTTATTGTAGGCGTGAATGACGGTGAGTCCGAAAATAGTCAGATCATCATCAATAACATCAAATAGTCCCGGAACTTGATCAAACAATGGGGCAAGGCCACCAGTGCCAATTACTTTCAATGGTTTGCAAGTTTCCTCCCGCAAGCGTCGGACAAGTCCTTCAATCATTGATACGCAACCCCAAAAAATACCAGACTGTATGCAGGTAACAGTATTTTTCCCCACAATGTTATCTGGTTGAGTGATATCAACATGTGGAAGTGCAGCGGTACGCGTATGAAGAGCTTCTAGGCTTAAGTTCACCCCAGGAGCAATAATTCCGCCGATATATGCCCCGTCCTCAGCAACGAGATCAAAGTTTGTCGCCGTTCCAAAATCAACAACCACACAGTCCCCACCATAGCACTGAAACGCGCCAGCGACGTTCGCAAGCCTGTCGCCACCCGCACGTGTTCCAGGATCTATTCTTGGCTCTACCGGTAATCTGCATTTTGGTTTTCCTAGTACCAATGGTCGACATCCAAAATAACGGTCACACAGCACACGAAGATTGAAAACAACGCGCGGCACAGAGGTTGCTACCACTACATCTGTTATATTCGCAGAAACGTTCTGTGCCGTCATCAATGTCGACAGCCAAACGTAATATTGATCTGCTGTGCGCTGGTGTTCTGTCGCTATACGCCATTTTGCAATGAAATGTTTTCCATTCCAAATAGAAAAAACAGTGTTTGTGTTCCCGCAGTCAATCGCAAGCAGCATACCTTAAACCTTAAAAAAAGACATCGGCCGCTGCAATGTTCTTAGCACCGCCAGCGGTTTGGAGTACCAAATGACCCTTTTCGTCAATTGTGTCAAATCTCCCTACGATCTCTTGGCGTGCAAGCCGAGCGGTAACTATCTCGCCAAGATGGCTAGCCTTATCTAGCCACGCCTCTCTAATAGATGAAAAGCCGTTAATCTGAAATTGGTATTCAAGCCGTGCATAACATTTCATAAGCGTTGAGAGGAAAGCTTCAGGAGAACATTTCATTCCAGTTTCTGAAAAAAGTGCGACCGGATTAACACCTTGCTCGCCAAGGTGATCGGCCTTAGGCGCTATCAATAGATTTACCCCAACGCCAATTAAAAGCGCATCCCGCCCCATAATGGTTTTGACCGTTTGGAGCAGTATACCAGCCACCTTTCCCCCATTAAGGAGAACGTCATTTGGCCACTTAAGAGAAAAAATAGACTCCCGTCCTGTCTTCACAACAAAGGTTTCAAAGAGTGCCAGCGAAGCAACAAATGACCGAAGTGCCTGTTCTTCTTGAATTTCTTTTGGAAATAAAATAAGCGTTGCAGCGAAATTTCCGGGATGCTCCAACCACTTTCGTCCACGTCTGCCGCGCGCATCAGTCTGCTTACGGGCAAGTATCCATGTGGGCCTTTCAAATTCGTTGATCTTGCGCGTAGCATGGGCTTGAGTACTGTCTACTTCATCTAAAATGAGAACGTTATAACCAAGTTCCGTTTCAGCGCACAAGGGTTGCTGCCGCTGCTTCTGCAGCACCTTCTATTCCAACGAGGCTGAGAACTCCAAAAACCATAGCCACCGCGCTGACTGTCAGCACACCGGTTAAGACGGGTTCATTTCGCCGATCAAGCGCGTCTTGAGGTTCGGCTCCAAAATACATTAGATAGACAATCCGAAGGTAATAGTAGGCGCCAATAGCACTGGCCAGAGCACTCGCAAATACCAACCAAACAAGTCCCGCATCAAGTGCAGCAATCCAAACTCCCCATTTTGCAAAAAAACCTAGCGATGGAGGAACACCTGCAAGGCTAAAAAGAAGTACTAGCATTGCTAACGCTTTTCCAGGGTTCTCCCTGGAAAGCATTGAAAGGGAGGCAATATCAGTCACAGGTTGGCCATCACGCTGCATCATCAAAATAAATGCAAATGTACCAATGTTCATCGTCACATAAATAGCCATGTAAATAAGTAAGGCCTCAACCCCAAATGCCGTTCCAGCAGCAAGTCCCATCAAGGCGTATCCCATGTGTGCAATGGACGAGTACGCCATAAGGCGTTTAATATTTGTTTGCCCAATCGCTGCAATCGCACCAAGAAACATAGAAAGCATTGAAATCAGTGCTACTACTTGCTGCCATTCTGCTACGATATTACCGAAAGCATCATGCATCACTCGAACGAATAAAGCCATAGCTGCCATCTTGGGAGCGGTCGCAAAAAATGCTGTCACAGGAGTTGGAGCTCCCTCATATACATCCGGTGTCCACATATGAAATGGAACAGCGGATACCTTGAAGGCAAGTCCCGAAAGGACCATGACAAGCGCTATAAGTAAGCCAACATCTACATCGTCTCCGGCCGCAGCTATTATAATGCCCTTAAAGCCCGTTGTTCCAGCGTAGCCATAGGTCAATGAGGCCCCGTAGAGCAATAGGCCGGAGGATAATGCCCCTAGGACAAAATATTTTAAACCTGCTTCCGTTGATTTTAAACTGTCACGCCGCATGGAAGCAATTACGTAAAGGCAAAGCGATTGCAGCTCCAGGCCCATGTAAAGCGACATGAGGTCACCGGCAGAAACCATCACCATCATTCCGACAACTGAAAGAGCAATTAGAAGCGGATATTCAAAATGAAGAATTTTGCGCTTACTCAAATAATCAGGACTCATAATCAAGACCAAAGATGCTGAAATAAGGATAATAACTTTTGAAAATCTCGCGAAGGGGTCGTTAACGAACATTCCATCGAAGGCCGTTTCAATTCCTTGTGCAGAGCTTATTGATATTAAAGCAAGCAGCATAAAAATTGAAGCAGTTGCGAATATAAGAGGCACGGTAAGCCTATCTTTACTTCCGTAAACAGCACTAATGAGTGCAAGCATTGCAAATAGTGAAAGAATAATTTCGGAAAGCATGATGTTCAGGTCTGCTTGCATCGTCTCTCTCACCTCTATTCGAATGCTGCGGTTTGATTGCTCAAACTCGCTTCTGAAGTTGCAGCCTCAAAGTTTGCGACAAGTGCGTCAACGGATGGCCCAATTAGATCGAGCGCTAGCGCCGGATACACACCTAATAGGATTGTCATTGCAACCAGTGGGGTAAACACCACTTTTTCCTGGCGGGTCATATCTGTAATACTTTTCAAACTTGCCTTTATAAGTTCTCCCATCACAACTCGCCGATACAACCATAGCGCATAAGCAGCAGACAAAATGACACCAGATGTTGCCACCAAAGCCACCCACGTATTGACTTGAAAAACTCCAACAAGAGTGAGAAATTCTCCTACAAAACCTGAAGTACCAGGTAAACCAACATTAGCCATGGTAAAGAGCATAAAGATCAACGCATAGGACGGCATCCGGTTCACCAATCCGCCATAAGCCTCGATATCTCTCGTATGCATTCGGTCATAGACTACGCCAACGCATAGGAAGAGCGCACCAGAAATAAAGCCGTGGCTCAGCATCTGGAAAATTGCCCCATCGATGCCCTGCTGATTGGCGGCGAAAATTCCCATGGTTACATAGCCCATATGTGCAACAGAAGAATATGCTATAAGCTTCTTCATATCTTCCTGCACTAACGCTACAAGCGATGTATAAACTATCGCTATTGCGGAGAGCCAGAGAACGAAGTCTGTCATAACCTCCGAACCCACAGGAAACATCGGAAGGCTAAATCGCAAAAACCCGTAACCTCCCATCTTCAACAAGATGGCTGCCAGTACCACTGAGCCTGCCGTTGGAGCTTGTACGTGGGCATCCGGCAACCAAGTGTGTACGGGCCACATAGGCATTTTGACCGCAAAGCTGGCAAAGAACGCAAGGAACAAAAGCGTTTGTATACCGCCGACCACCTGAATTCCCAAAAGGTTCAAACTTGCAAAATCAAATTGATGCTTCATCAAGGTTGGGACATCTGTTGTGCCCGCTTCGGCAAACATAGCTACCATAGCTAAGAGCATCAGAACTGAGCCCAGAAAAGTATAGAGAAAAAATTTGAAAGAAGCATAAATACGCTCTGCACCTCCCCAAATTCCAATGATTAAAAACATTGGAATAAGTCCACCTTCAAAAAATAGGTAAAAGAGCACCAAATCCAACGCCATAAAAACACCAAGCATGAGTGTTTCAAGGAACAAAAACGCAATCATATATTCTTTTACCCGCGTCTTGACACCCCATGAAGCAGCGATCACCAAGGGCATCATAAAGGTGGTCAGCATAATAAAGAGAATACTAATCCCGTCTACGCCCATTTTATAATTTAACCCCATTATCCATTCAGCTTCTTCGACCATTTGGAAACCCGTATCATGCGGGTTAAACTGCGCTAGAATAAAGAGTGAAATGAGAAACGTGAAACTAGTTGCAGCCAAGGTGAAACGTTTTGCGACCAGGTCAGCTGCAGCATCATCGCCTCGTGCCACCGAGAGCAAGATGAACGCTGCAACGGCAGGTGCAAAAGCCACAAAAGACAGCAAAAGAGTGTCCATTTACTTTACCCTCCGCCTGTAAAGCTCATCCAGCTTACAAAAACCACAATTCCGATCACCATGGCGAAGGCATAGGTAAAAATATATCCAGACTGCGCTCGTCCCGCGAGACGAGTAAAGAACGGAATAATCCCCATGGCGACTCCGTTAATTATTCCATCAATGATTGAAACGTCACCTTTCTTCCAAAGCAGCTGACCCAAAGCTTTAGCCGGACGAACGAAAATCACATCGTAAATCTCGTCAAAATACCATTTATTTAACAAGAACATATAAAGAGGCCGGTTTAGCTCTGCCAGGCGCGATGGTACTGATTTATCCCAAACATAACACCAAAGCGCCGTGATTAAGCCAAGAAGCATCGCAACGAAGGGACTGGCCTTCACCCATTTTGGAGCATGATGAGCTTCATCCAGAACGTGATTGTTAGGGTGGTGAAATATGGCGCCTTGCGGGACTTTTTGGTGGTATGCTTCGATATGTGCTTCGTCTTCGTGAGCCCCGTGTTCTAGAATATGGTCATCTTTCTTACTATGACTCTCCTCATATTGGAATTCTGCATAACTATCTGAAATACCGAAGAAATTGTTAACCTCAGAATGTTTCCCAAAGAAGCTACCGTACCATATCATGCCAGAGAATATAGCACCAAGCGCAAGAACACCCAGTGGAGCTAGCATCACCATCGGACTTTCGTGTGCGTGGTCATATGTAGACTGATCGCCTCTCGGGCTTCCATAAAATGTCATAAACATCAAGCGCCAACTGTAAAAAGAGGTAAATAAAGCCGCCACAACCAAGAGCCAGAAAGCCCAGCCACCATTTGTACCAGCCCAAGCGCTTTCGATAACTGCATCTTTTGACAAAAACCCAGCAAAACCAATGTGAGTAAGTGGAATTCCAACTCCGGTAATAGCTAGCGTGCCGATCATCATAGCCCAAAATGTGTACGGTATTTTTTTGCGCAATCCACCGTAATTGCGCATATCCTGTTCGTGATGCATCGCATGAATAACTGAGCCTGCCCCAAGAAAAAGCATCGCTTTGAAGAAAGCATGAGTAAAGAGGTGGAACATTGCAACCGAGTACACACCAACACCGGCTGCGACAAACATATAGCCAAGTTGTGAGCATGTAGAGTAAGCAATCACACGCTTGATATCGTTTTGTACCAAGCCTACGGTAGCAGCAAAAAATGCCGTAAATGCTCCGACCAGCGTCACAAAGGTCATCGCCTCAGGAGCATATTCCATGAGCGGAGACATACGACACACTAAAAAAACACCCGCGGTAACCATGGTTGCTGCGTGGATTAATGCTGACACAGGCGTTGGTCCTTCCATCGCATCCGGCAGCCATGTATGAAGAAACAGCTGGGCGGATTTACCCATCGCTCCAATAAATAATAGAAAAGCCAAAAGATTTGCGGCATTCCATTCGGTCCACAAAAAGAAAAACTGCGTATTGGCCAGTTTAGGTGCCATCGCGAAAACATCATCAAAGCGGATACTGTCGGTGAGGTAATAAAGCCCGAAAATTCCAAGCGCAAAACCAAAGTCTCCAACTCGATTTACCACAAATGCCTTAATAGCCGCAGCGTTTGCGCTTGGTTTGCGATAATAAAATCCGATCAATAAATAAGAAGCGACCCCAACGCCCTCCCATCCAAAGAACATCTGAAGCAGGTTGTCAGAGGTTACGAGCATCAACATCGTAAAGGTAAAAAATGACAGGTAGGCAAAGAAACGCGGCTTGTAGCTTTCACCTTCCTTCCACTGAGGATCATGATCCATGTATCCAAAACTATATAAGTGAACGAGTGCGGAAACTGTAGTGACCACGATCAGCATTATAGCCGTAAGGCGATCTAAGCGAATGGACCAATCCGTACTAAGAGTTCCACTTTCCACCCATATGAGAATCTGAAGATGCTGTACCTCATTTGCATCCATACCCAAAAATATAATCCAGCTGAAAACTGCGGATAAAAATAAGAAGCTCGTTGTTACCCACTGGGCCGCAAGTTCACCTATTACACGCCATCCAAACCCTGCGATCAAAGCGCCAATGAGTGGTGCAAAAAGGATAACTTTAGCCATCATCGCGTTTATCCTTTCATAACACTGACGTCTTCCACTGCAATGGTGCCGCGATTACGGAAGAAACTCACAAGTATGGCAAGACCAATAGCCGCCTCAGCAGCAGCAACTGTGAGTACAAGCAGTGTAAAGACCTGGCCAACGAGATCATGAGCAAAACTTGAAAATGCCACGAGATTGATATTGACCGAAAGCAAGATAAGCTCAATTGACATCAACAGGATGATGATATTCTTACGATTGAGGAAGAGCCCAAAAATACCAATAACAAATAACGTTGCTGCTACCGTCAGGTAATGTTCCAAACCAATCATAAATCACCCAACTCCTTAGTCACTGCGTGGCACATCACAAGAGTCCTTGCCCCGATTTTACGTCTTTTAGTTCAACAGCAGTTGCTGGATCACGATACATCTGCGTCAGAACGTTTTGTCTTTTTACGTCCTTACGGTGGCGCAACGTGAGAAGAATTGCCCCTATCATTGCAACCAATAAAATCAACCCAGCCATCTGAAACAATAGGAAATACTGATCATAAAGCAACATTCCCAAAGCTGCAGTATTGTGCACATTTTCCGGCGTCACTGCCATACGAGAAGCCCCTGAGCCTTCGTAGCTGCTCCAAACGCCAAAGGCCATGCCAAGCTGCATTAAGAGAATAACACCTATCAAAAGAGCAAGGGGCATATACTGCGCCAACTCCGCCTTCAATTCTGCAAAATCAACGTCCAGCATCATAACCACGAACAAAAACAATACAGCAACCGCGCCAACGTAGACAATAATCAACAGCATCGCCACGAATTCCGCGCCTAACAGCACAAAGAGTCCAGCGGAAGAGAGAAATGAAAGAATCAACCACAAAACAGAGTGCACCGGGTTGCGTCCAACAACAGTTAAAAAACCACCCGTTATTATTGATAGCGAGAACAGGTAAAAGGCAAAACTGGCAAAGCTCATCTATCGTCTTTCTCTTTTTGGAGATTCACAAACTCAAAAGTAATCGCCATAGTATGGGCCAGTGCAGGATTACCTGCAAAAACCAAAATTAGCCCAATAACTTTGTCGATTTCTCGTTCTGCAACCCAAGCTTCCTGAAGATACTTTAACTTTTGGTACCAAAATATTTCGTCACTCGTGCCCTGCATTGTTGAGGTTACAAGAGTAATCAAAAATTTCGTTTTGGATAGTAAACTACTTTCTGTTACTACACTACCGAACATTATTTCCAGACGGGCTTTAGGTTTAGAAGTCCATGCCGCATCTGCCTCTTCCCCAGAAAATGACTCGAAAGATGGGCTCATAGCTTTCGCCATGTAACCCGCCGTACGTTTAACGTTTTCTAAACCTGAG
Organism: Paracoccaceae bacterium; assembly: GCA_902633655.1. GTDB lineage: Bacteria > Pseudomonadota > Alphaproteobacteria > Rhodobacterales > Rhodobacteraceae > LFER01. The sequence continues at coordinate 8,069 of CACPHA010000029.1, read as the reverse complement.
GATGACTGGCTCATCGGTATGGCGCGTCCACTTCTAGATTACGAACAATTTCCATTTCCCAACGATCACCATTCGCTAGGAGCTTGTCCTTGTCGTAGAAAAGCTCTTCGCGAGTTTCAGCGGAAAACTCAAAATTCGGCCCTTCAACAATTGCATCCACTGGGCAAGCTTCCTGACAAAAGCCACAATAGATACATTTTGTCATATCAATATCGTAACGAGTAGTTCGCCGACTTCCATCGTCTCGCGGTTCCGCATCAATTGTAATAGCCTGTGCCGGACAGATCGCTTCGCATAGTTTGCAAGCAATGCAGCGTTCTTCACCGTTGGGATAGCGTCTGAGTGCATGTTCACCGCGAAAGCGTGGGCTCAGTGGCCCTTTTTCGTGAGGGTAATTTATCGTGGCTTTAGGCGCAAAGAAATATTTCAAACCCAGCTTCATGCCTTTAAAGAAATCCAATAGTAAGAAATACTTTACAGCACGCTTATAATCAATCTGGGTCATTCTAACCTCCCATCGTCCATCGGGCATAACTTCCACCGAACGCTCCAAACTTTGCAAAAAACGCAACAATGACGACCCAGGCGAGCGACATAGGTAAAAAGACCTTCCAACCCAGACGCATCAATTGATCATAGCGATAGCGGGGAACAATCGCCTTTACCATGGCGAATAGAAAAAAGAAGAAAGCCATTTTTCCAACCATCCAAAGCACACCATCCGGAAGGCCCGGGATTGGCGACAACCACCCACCAAAAAACAAAAGCGTTATCAAAGCACACATTAGGAAAATCGCAATATACTCCCCTGCCATGAACAATAGGAAGGGGGTTGAGCTATACTCTACCTGATACCCTGCCACCAATTCGGACTCTGCTTCGGGAAGGTCGAATGGTGGCCTATTTGTTTCCGCCAGTGCTGATATAAAGAACAGAAACACCATAGGTAGATGAGGCAGCCAATACCAACTGAAAAAGCCGAAAGTACCATCTTGCGCGTTTACAATATCGCCAAAGTTTAATGAACCGGTAGAAATAATTACACCAATGATAATCAAACCGATGGACACTTCGTAGGAAATCATCTGTGCTGCCGACCTTAGCGAGCCGAGGAAAGGGTATTTTGAATTTGATGCCCATCCTCCCATTATGACCCCGTAAACTTCAAGCGAGGAGATCGCAAAAACATAAAGTATCGCAACATTGATATCCGATACAACCCATCCGTCATTAAAGGGGATTACTGCCCAGGCAATAATGGCCAACACAAATGAAATTAAGGGGGCAAGAATAAATACTGTGCGGTCAGCACCTGCAGGGATCACGACCTCCTTAACCACATACTTCAACGCATCAGCCACGGTCTGCAATAGACCAAAAGCTCCAACCACATTTGGTCCACGGCGCATTTGAACGGCAGCCCAAATCTTGCGGTCGCCATAAACTAAGAACAAAAGGCTTACCATAACAAATGCCATCACCGCGAGGCATTGCGCCGCGATCAATACTGCTATTCCTGCAGATGTATCTAAAAATTCAGTCATCGACCATCATACCATGAGCATCCCGTTTTCAATGTAGTAAATACCAAAAACATCTCCCCTAACAGAAGCTAACAAATATGACACCGTTGCGCTTTGCATTATTCCGCCGCAACCTTTTTTGAACCATTTTGCTTTGACAACGATGAAAGCTCTGCCATCAAAGAAGATGCACGTGTGATCGGATTAGTCAGATAAAAGTTACGAATAATATTTTTTAGTTCACCAGCTTTCAGTTGAGAAAGCGGGAGAGGTGCCCAATCGTTCTCTGCAACTTCGTCCAAAACGGCTAAATGTGGATGTGCCTTGATTAAATCATTTCGCAATTGCGCGAGACTATCGTAAGGCAGAGGCGCATCAATTTCCCCCGAAAGAGCTCTTAAAATCGCCCAGTTTTCTTTTGCATCACCTGGTGCAAAGCCTGCCCTTAGTGCCATCTGAGGGCGACCTTCTGTATTGACAAACATCGCGTTTTCTTCGGTATATGCAGCTGCGGGTAGAATAACATCTGCACGATGTGCACCGCGATCGCCGTGACTTCCTTGATAAATCACAAACGCACCATCGGCGATATCAAGTTCATCAGCACCCAAATTATAAATCACATCCGCTCCATCAAGAGCAACATCAAGCCCTCCTTTTGTACAGGCATCAACATCCATAGCACCAACGCGCCCTGCAGCAGCGTGCAGTACCATAAATTTTGCCCCCATTTTATCCGCAAGCTGCATAGTATTAGACAATACAGCTTCACCATCGGCGTCACAAATTGCTCCCTGTCCCACGATCACAACCGAAGGTGAACCCGTTGTAGCATCGTATTCCCTTCCAATGAGATTTGACAGCGCCATTTTATCAAATCCAACATGCTCATAATCGTAAGTTAGATCAGCCACTTCGCCGACCAAATTAATCTTCGCACCTTGCAACCAAGCCTTGCGAATTCGTGAATTTAAAACCGGAGCTTCATCCCTTGGGTTGGTGCCAATTAATTGGATAAACTTTGCCTCTTCTATATCTTCAATCGTAGCAGTTCCGACATAGGCAGAACGGTTTTTTTGCGGCAGTTTTGAGCGATCAGTACGACATTCAACATGCCCTCCCTGAGCTTCCACGAGCGTCTTAAGGGCGTATGCCGCTTCGACCGAAGTAAGATCACCGACAAGACCCACCAGCTTTGCGCAACCTTTAATAGTACCTGCTACTTTAGACAGCGCCTCGTTCCAAGAAGCCACACGGAGTTTATCATCTTCGCGAATATATGGCCTATCAAGCCGTTGGCGGCGTAAGCCATCCCAAACGAAGCGAGTTTTGTCCGAGATCCACTCTTCGTTAACACCATAGTTATTACGCGGTAGGATCCGCATTACTTCACGGCCCTTCGTGTCCACTCGAATATTAGAACACATCGCATCCATGACATCAATAGTTTCAGTTTTTGTAAGCTCCCAAGGACGCGCATTGAACGCATAAGGCTTTGAAGTCAGCGCACCTACCGGACAAAGATCAATAATATTTCCTTGCAGATTACTTTGGAGGGTTTCCCCTAGATAAGAGGTGATTTCTGCATCTTCTCCACGGCCAGTCTGCCCCATTTGAGTGATACCCGCCACTTCGGTTGTAAACCGAACGCATCTGGTGCAGGAAATACACCTCGTCATGTGAGTTTCAACGAGTGGGCCAAGGTCAAGGTCCGTACTGGCTCGTTTGATTTCACGAAAGCGCGAAAAGTCGACCCCATATGCCATGGCTTGGTCCTGAAGATCACATTCACCGCCTTGGTCACAGATCGGGCAGTCCAGCGGATGGTTAATGAGAAGGAATTCCATTACCCCTTCGCGCGCCTTTTTCACCATGGATGAATTTGTTCGCACTTGGGGTGGTTGGCCCTCGGGACCAGGTCGTAGGTCGCGCACCTGCATGGCACAAGACGCGGTAGGCTTAGGTGGCCCACCAACGACTTCCACCAGACACATGCGGCAGTTACCAGCTATCGAGAGGCGTTCATGATAACAGAAGCGTGGTATTTCAACGCCTGCCTCCTCGCAGGCCTGTATAAGCGTCATTGCGCCATCAACTTCAATCTCTCTGCCATCAATATCAATTTTTTTTAGGTCGGTCATAGTGCGCACCTACCAGAAAGTTCGAGATTTCCACTATACAAAACGAGATCATCAGCGTCTGGACTAATCTTCCAATCGATATCGGATGTACTAAGCTTCTCAATACAGTATTTTGTTGCCTCGTAGCGGCCCGCTTCGCGCGCGCCCTCCAGGCTTCTTGCTGCGTTTCTCACAATTACCTGAAATGCAAGGTCATCCCCACTGATTTTTTTTAGGGATGAACCAAATCTGATACCGTCAAAGCTTACCTGATTATCGAGATAGCGTTCACCACAAGACGCAAAACTCAAAAAAAACGTAAGGGCAATAATGGGCCGCATCGATTTACTCCGCAGCCAAAGGGCTGGGGCGCCCTGCTCTTTTGAGGCGAATTCGGTCTTCGATCTCATCACGGAAATTTCGAATAAGCCCCTGGATTGGCCACGCAGCAGCATCTCCGAGAGCGCAAATTGTGTGACCCTCTACTTGTTTGGTAACATCTAGGAGCATATCAATCTCCTCAACTTCAGCTGCACCAGAAACAAGACGTTCCATAACGCGCATCATCCAGCCGGTACCCTCACGGCAGGGAGTACATTGACCGCAGCTTTCGTGCTTGTAAAATTTGGAAAGCCGCCAGATGGCCTTTATAATGTCTGTTGACTGATCCATTACGATGACCGCTGCGGTCCCAAGACCTGAACGCTTTTCACGTAAATAATCAAAATCCATAATTGCTTCACGCATATGCTCTCCACGCATACAAGGCACAGATGCACCACCTGGTATGACGGCTTTAAGATTGCTCCATCCTCCGCGAATACCTCCACAGTGCTTTTCAATGAGCTCTTCAAAAGTGATCGACATAGCTTCTTCTACAACACAAGGTGCGTTCACATGGCCAGATATGGCAAAGATTTTTGTGCCAGCATTATTTGGACGCCCAAAACTACTAAACCACTCAGGTCCACGACGCAAAATAGTTGGTACTACAGCGATTGACTCAACATTGTTCACGGTCGTTGGGCAACCATAAAGTCCCGCCCCGGCAGGAAACGGAGGCTTCATGCGCGGCATGCCCTTGCGACCCTCAAGACTTTCCAGCAATGCTGTTTCTTCACCGCAGATGTATGCCCCTGCTCCATGATGAAGGTATAGATTGAAATCCCAGCCAGATTTTGCCGCGTTTCCACCTAACAAACCACTGTCATAAGCTTCGTCAATCGCCGCCTGAAGGGCTTCACGCTCTCTAATATATTCACCCCTTATGTAAATATAGCAAGCGTGCGCATTCATCGCGAAACCAGCAATCAGGCAGCCCTCAATAAGAGTATGTGGATCATGGCGCATGATCTCACGATCTTTGCATGTTCCAGGTTCTGACTCATCAGCATTTACGACAAGGTAGGCAGGGCGCCCATCGCTTTCTTTAGGCATGAAAGACCACTTAAGACCAGTTGGGAAACCAGCGCCACCACGTCCCCGCAGACCAGAGGCTTTCATCTGATCGATAATCCAATCACGACCCCGTTTAATCAATTTGGCGGTACCATCCCAATGCCCGCGGGCCTTAGCACCATTTAGAGTGCGATCATGCATCCCATAAAGATTGGTAAATATCCGATCTTCATCTTTCAGCATATTGTATTTATCCCTTGCTAGACTGACGTTTGCGCCAGATAAAGAAGCAGTTTAACAATGCCCAAAACAATGCCGCCAAAACAAAAAAATCAGCTAGAATGGCATAACGTAGGCTGAGACCGAACTTTGGGCCTAACCAATTTGCGATCAACCAAAGCGATACTGACCCGGCAATCACAAGAGCGGTTATTCGCCCTTGTACCATTTGATTTTGCTCTGTATTTATCCTCATCATATTAACCTACTTTGCCGTTTTACTTTTTCTAGGCGAATCGTGTTTAGTTTTTGGCAATGGCTTTTTCACTTTACTACGCCAAGGCGTCAAAAGAGGAAATTCTGTACCATCAATTCTCCGGACTGTATCACAATGCGAGATAGCAAGCTGTACCGAAGCATTCTTCTCAACTCGATCCGAAATATATCCTTCAAGGCTTGTAAGACCCGTAGCCGGCTCTGAAGCGAAACGACCACTCTGCGGCCCGGGCACAGGAGTTTTACCTAGTCCAAGCTCATCTATAATCTCTCCAAAGCGCCGGGCGCTCAGGTCTTCGTAGTAATCTTTTCCAATTTGTACCATAGGGGCATTTGAGCATGCGCCAAGGCACTCAACCTCTTCCCAACTGAGGCTTCCATCTTCAGATAACTGATGCGGTTTATGCGATATTTTTTCGCGACAAACAGAAATGAGATCTTCAGCCCCACAAATCATGCAAGAGGTCGTGCCGCATACCTGAATATGAGCTACATTACCAACAGGCGCCAACTGAAACATGAAATAAAATGAAGCTACTTCTAAAGCGCGGATATAGGCCATTCCAAGCATATTAGCCACATACTCTATTGCTGGTCGTGACAGCCAACCATCTTGTTCTTGCGCTCTCCAAAGTATAGGGATGATTGCGCTAGCAGCTCGATCCTCCGGATATTTTGTTATCTGTGCTTCAGCCCAAGCCTGATTGGCAGGAGTAAAGGCGAAGCTTTCAGGTTGATCATGGTGTAACCGCCGCAACATGTACCTAGGTTCTCCCACCGATAGTAAAATAATTTAAAGAAATCCCTGAGTATGAGTTGTCGGCTGACAAATGTCTTAAAACATTGAAATTACGAAAAATCAATTTGCGAATAATACCAAGGCAGCCAAACATAAGAAGCATGGTGGCAAACCCAGTAAAACTGAAAACAAATAGTACTAAGTCATACTCAACTATTGCCCCTATAATTCTCAACGATCGATCTCCCCAAAAACAACGTCTAAGGTTCCAATTATCGCAGCAACATCTGCGAGTTGATGGCCCCTGCTAATGTGATCCATTGCTTGAAGATGTGGATACCCAGGTGCACGAATTTTCGCACGATAGGGTTTATTCGTCCCATCTGATACAAGATAGACGCCAAACTCGCCCTTTGGGGCTTCCACATATGCATAGACCTCACCTTCTGGCACATGGAAACCTTCAGTATACAGCTTGAAATGATGGATCAAAGCTTCCATCGAGGTTTTCATATCTGCTCTCTTTGGTGGTGTTAGCTTACCCCGCGCCAAAATATCACCTTTTTCAACCCGAAGCTTGGAAATTGCCTGATGGATGATGCTAACTGATTGGCGCATTTCTTCCATTCGACAAAGATAACGATCATAGCAATCCCCATTTTTACCGACAGGTACATGAAATTCGAATTCATCGTAACATTCATATGGTTGAGCGCGGCGTAAATCCCATGAAAGTCCCGAACCACGAACCATAACACCGGAGAAGCCATATTTGAGAATATCTTCTTCGCTTACAATAGCAATATCAACATTGCGCTGTTTAAAAATTCTGTTTTCAGTCAATAGCCCGTTTATGTCTTCCAAAACTGTTGGAAACGAATTAGCCCAAGATTCGATATCATTAATCAAGTCTTCAGGTAAATCTTGATGAACTCCACCCGGGCGAAAATAGGCCGCATGCAAGCGAGCGCCACAAGCCCTTTCGTAAAATACCATCAGTTTTTCCCGCTCTTCAAATCCCCAAAGCGGTGGCGTGAGCGCACCAACATCAAGAGCTTGAGTAGTGACATTTAAAAGGTGATTCAAAACGCGACCAATCTCGCAAAATAGAACCCGTATTAGCGAAGCACGGCGCGGTACTTGTACTCCAGTTAATTTTTCTATGGCAAGACACCATGCGTGCTCTTGATTCATGGGTGCCACATAATCAAGTCTGTCGAAGTATGGTAGGTTCTGAAGATAAGTACGGCTTTCCATCAGCTTTTCTGTTCCGCGATGCAAAAGACCAATATGAGGATCGCATCTCTCAACAATTTCACCGTCAAGTTCAAGAACTAGACGTAAAACACCATGAGCTGCAGGATGCTGGGGGCCAAAATTAATGTTAAAGTTTCTAATCTTTTGTTCACCCGTCAAGGCGCCTTCAAAATTCACAGAACCGTCCATCATGTATCGACCTCCTTTCCATCGCTAGGAAGTACATATTCTACACCCTCCCATGGCGACATAAAGTCAAACTGGCGATACTCCTGCACAAGGTTAACTGGCTCATAAACAACCCGCTTTTCTACTTCATCATAACGCAGCTCGGTATATCCAGTAGTTGGGAAATCTTTCCGGAGAGGGTAGCCACGAAATCCATAATCAGTCAAAATCCTTCTGAGATCAGGATGCCCGCTAAACAAAATGCCAAACATATCGAAAACCTCCCGTTCAAACCAATTGGCGGAAGGATGCACCTCAACGATGGAGGCCAAGATATCCTCTTCTCTCAAGGACACTCGCAGCCGCGCC
>CACPHA010000028.1 GCA_902633655.1 Paracoccaceae bacterium | reverse complement strand
ATAATGTTTTTCAGGGCCGGGTCATTGAGGTTCACATTGGTACACTATTGGCGGACCAAGCCTTCACATTCACTGATTGGACGGCGGAAATGAAGGCTAAGGCGTCAATTTGTATTTCCAATAACGAAACACTGGTAAAGTCACTGAATTTAGCCAAAAACCGCATCCAAATTATGATCGATAAGGGCATGGAGCATCCTAGTGGCATGCTTTCTAAGCTTATTAATATTGCTGAGAATCGTATCTCTGAGATTAAATCAGGTGAGAAATCTGCGTTAATGCCCGATGAAAATGCTTTCTACGCGGAAGAAGTAGTTATTGATCTTGATGCAATACAGGAGCCGATGATTGCTGACCCCGATGTAAATAATGCTGATATTTCTAAACGGTATACTCATGATACTATACGTCCGATTTCATTTTACAAAGCAACAAAAAAAGTGGACTTAGGTTTTGTTGGCTCCTGCATGGTCCATAAGGGCGACATAAAAATAGTGGCGCAGATGCTCAGAAATCTCGAAGCAGTACACGGAGACGTTAAATTCAAAGCTCCTCTTGTCGTTGCTGCGCCTACTTACAACATAGTCGATGAGCTTAAAGAGGAGGGCGATTGGGAGGTTTTACAGAAATACTGTGGCTACGAATTTGACGATGTGTCACCAAAATTGGAGGCACGCACTGAGTACCAAAATATTCTCTATCTCGAGCGTCCGGGATGTAACCTTTGTATGGGAAATCAAGAAAAAGCAGCCAAGGGCGATACAGTCTTAGCAACCTCTACACGCCTATTTCAAGGTCGCGTTGTGGCGGACACTCCTAATAAAAAAGGCGAGTCTTTGCTTGGTTCCACTCCGGTAGTAGTACTGTCTGCAATATTAGGGCGAACGCCAACTTTGGAGGAATACAAAGACGCAGTAGATGGAATTAGTCTTACAAAGTTTTCACCTCCAGAAACAAAGCTTGAAAAGGGTGTCTCAGTTCATTATTAGCATAATGCTGCACTGCGTTACAGAAACGCATGACTGCCAGAGTAGGTAGTCCAATTCTTTGATAGATATTTAAAGTAACTGATTTATTGATTTTGAATTATGGAAAAGCAACGAATCAAGTGTTGAATAGCAAAATCAGCAAAAAGATTTTCGTTGGAAGTCACTCATTTTGTGGCAAAGTATATCCTTTAGCCGGTATACGTACTTTTCGATCGATCAACTCATGGCTGTTAGACGAGCGGACATATGTGTCATCGTAATCTTGTTTAGGAACATAGTCCCACGCTTCTTGCAAACCCGATTTTAGTGCTTCACGCACCACGAACCTGCTTCGTTGACTAACACGTATTCTGCGAGCGAGTTGTTGCCTATCCCAAAGTTTAGCTGCGCGTTTCCTGAATTGAGATAATTCACTGCTATATTTTTCTAACGAGGCCAGATTTTTAAGCTCATGCGGATCATCTTTCAAATTAAAGAGCTGTTCGGGATCATTTTCGGCCCCAATGTATTTAAGTGCGCCATGTCGGATCATAATTAGAGGCTCACGTGTAGCGTCAGCATTGTACTCTGCTAAAACCTCGTCCGGCCAGTTTTCAGTCTCTTCTTCCATGATACTTAAAAGGCTTTGGCCCTCAAGATCGGCGCCTGTGAGCTCCAGCTTTTCACCAGCAATCTCAGCAAAGGTAGGTAGTAGATCGATAAGAGATGCATTCTGACTTATGCGTTTTGTCTCATTTAAACCTGGCATTGATACAACAAGCGGGACACGCATGGCCCACTCAAAGAAGCAGTCCTTGGACCAAAGGCCCCGCTCTCCCAACATCTCTCCGTGATCCGCAGTAACAAAAACAGCAGTATCTTCAGCAAGCCCGGCGATTTCGATCGCATTTAAAATCTGACCAAGTTTTGCATCAAAATAAGAGATTGATCCATAGTAACCGTGACGAGCAAGGTGAGCTTGTTGAGCTGAAACATCTTCTTTGTCCAGGCCAATCATTTTACGGCATCGAATGCTATGTGGATCTAGTTGGGTCTCATCCAGCCGGCCAGTCCCTGGTCCAGGTATATCAATGTCTTGGTACATCTCCCAATACTGAGGTTGGGTAAGGAATGGGTGGTGTGGATGACTAAGAGAGACGAAAAGAAAAAAATGCCTCTTCGGGCTTGCGAGCATATTCATAAATTTGATGAATCGCTTTCTGGGTTGCTTCTTCGTCGAAAGCTATCTGCATATTCCAAGAACAAACGCCAGCATTTTCGATTGCATTACGAATAGGTTCCCACCCAAGTTGGCCTGTCTCCCAATCAGGGAGCCAGGCGAAATCAGCTGGATAGATTTCTGCCGTGAGCCTTTTTTCAAAGCCATGCATTTGATCAGGACCAATGAAATGCATCTTTCCGCTAAGGCAGGTGCGATAGCCCGAACGGCGTAGATAGTGAGCAAATGTCGGTTCGGATGCCGCCAACTCAGAAGCATTGTCAAAGCAACCAACACGAGAAGGCAACCGTCCAGTTAACATAGAGGCTCGAGATGGGCCGCAAAGGGGAAAGTTACAATAAAAATTCTCAAAAACCGTGCTGCCCACTGAAAATTTGTCTAAATTAGGCGTTTTGGCTTTTCCTCCATAAAGAGGAAGTGATTGTGCGGCCAGTTGATCAGCCTGTATAACCAAGATATTGGGTCGATTTTTTAACATTCTGGATCACATAATATTCTTTTTTAATAATTGAACTTGTCTCAAATTTTATGCGTTTTTTCTAAGATCCAGTCAAATTCAAAAGTCAATTAATTAATACTACCACAGCGTTGTACGGAAATATGTAGATTTAAAACAAAACTAGCGGATCCTTAATCTGTTAATTCCATTTCTAACGCATATTTCCCTTGGTCTGAGAAACTAGATCATTGGCTCAAGCCTAAATTTAACATTAATGAATCGGACAAGTCTGGGAGAACTTTGAAACTGTTGCATACAGTAGGTTATTTTTCATCTCAGTTTTGAACATTCCTGTATTTCCATAGTTAATTCCTATCACCAAAGATGCTCTTGCAACTTTAAAATGCGGTGCCACCACCCCTCATCGACTTAGCAGTTTTCGACTATTTGAAGTGTTACGCCTACCCCTTGAACAATCTTTTTTAAATCTTCCAATGTAACACACAAAAGCGGCACCGTGCGAAAGCATGATTGGAAAGGTCCATTTCACTGGCGACTGACCCTTATCAGCCGAATCTGGTCGGGTGTCTTTAGTCTTCATGGAAGGGAAAAGTAAAGCTTTGCAATTTGGGATCCATCCTGTAACCGTCAAGCTCTGTCTAATGAGTCTTAAGTAAGCTACAGTTTTCTTCTGACATCTCCTGACAGAAAATGGCAAAGTGATCCTGAAAGTGGTCTCAACCTGCTATTTTCAAACCATAAATTAGAAAATAAGAAAAATAAGGGGAGTAAAAATTGGCGATCTGCACCAAGGCTGAACTTGAACAAAAAGCTAAGTTTAATAGTTTCTACCAACTCTCAACACATGATGTTTTACGGAAAATAGAGAAATATACTTGTGGCTGTTGTTATGGTGGCAACAGTTGGACGACAAAAAAACAAGCTGAATATATTTGTAAGGCATTGAACCTTTCAACTCAATCATCTCTACTCGATCTTGGGGCAGGTGCAGGTTGGCCTGGACTTTATTTATCTTCGATAAGCGGTTGTTCATTAACGCTGGTAGACTTACCTGAAACCGGCTTGAAGATAGCCACAAGAAGGTCGATCCAAGACAAGATATCAGAAAGGGTAAGGACTCTCGTTGCTGACGCTTCTCAACTTCCATTTAATAAACAGAGTTTTGATGCAGTAAGTCATAGTGATTTATTGTGCTGTCTTTTTTCAAAGTTAAAGGTTTTGACTGAATGTCGAAGGATTACTCATGCGCACGGGAAAATGGTATTTACAGTGATTTCTATAAAGCCTGGATTGGGGAAATTAGATTATGAAAAGGCTGTTTCGAACTCACCAGAATTTATTCAAGCAGCGGAAGAATATAGCATAATGTTGCGGCGATGTGGATGGCAAATTGTTGATAAAACTGATCTTTCAGAAGATTATTTGGAGTCTTGTCGATTGCAGATAGAGGCAGACGATTTGTATCGAGATGAGCTTGCAAAACTTTTAGGTGAAAAAGAAACAAGCGATCGAATTGGCAACTGGAACTCCAAATTGGAAGTAATTGGAGAAGGTCTCGTTACTCGGGATTTATATGTTTGCTCCCCCAATGATTCCTAATAACATAAGAAAATTAGCATCCGGATGACGATATTATGGGATATAGGGAAGCATATTAAAATCTGCATAAAGGCAAGCCATATTGTAGACTATTTGACAATCATATGGCGAGCCCTGCCATATCACTGTGTACTTTTTTGTAAACAAACCAGGGCCCGGCTTGATCTGAAATCAAAGCCGCATCTCGAGGTGGGCCGATGGCAGTCCAATCGCCAGCCTGACGATAGTAAAACTGCTGTGCACTATGATCAACATCAACGCGCAGCTGCACCGAACCATCTAAAATATGATACCGTTGTTTGAGTGGCAGCTCAAGGGCGGCTTCAGGATAATCACCGAAACAAGACCGCAGTCTTCCAACTCGGCCAACGCCCACCTAATGGGTCACGAATAAGGCGTGAAAATTATTTCGATTGTAATAGGTCGTTAAACCAGATGCTTGTTGGTAGGTTTTGGGATCAAAAACAGCCAGTCTTGTTCAACCCTACAAATCGATGGATCAGCTTTAAATCCAGGAATGATCGGATTGCTTATCATCTGTGTCCTTTCATCCTTGCGCTAACAAGCTGGCCGCATCATACGGAGAAAGGGCGGCTGGTCGCTCACACGTCGTATTGACAGTAACAAATTCTTTTTGCTCTCCGGATTTCAATACCGAGGTCATCACGTCTATAGCATGAACGGCCATTTCCATTGAACAACGAATTGCCCGATTTTGAGCAATCGCTTGTGCCATATCGGCAAGCCCTGCAGTACGATAATTGGCAATTTTCCCATCTGATTGATCCATATTTGGAACAGAGAATGGATGCTCATAAGAGGGTTTTTCAAGAACTGTACCATCTTTGTCAATTAGCTCGACATCACCCCCGAAAAAGTTAGGATCGGGAATATAAATTGAACCGTTAGTACCGTACAACTCCATATTCTCATGCCTATGCGCCCAGACATCCCAGCTTGTGGATAAAGTTACTGTAGCGCCTTGTTCAAATTCCAAAAGGGCATGGATATTTGTAGGGGTTTTAACCGGTATTGTTTCCCCAACACGCGGCTCTGAGGTGATCATCCGACACGCACTTGCTGCACTTGTGAGGGCTGCAACTTGCTTAACTGGCCCTATCAATTGGATCAAATTCGTCACGTAGTAGGGTCCAATATCTAGCATTGGGCCGGCTCCAGGTAGGAAAAAGAAATCAGGGTTTGGATGCCAATGCTCCATCCCGTGGCTCATGACATGGGCAGTGCCGGAAACAATATCGCCCAATGCACCCTTATCTATCAGCGCACGCGCCTGCTGATGCGCACCGCCGAGAAATGTATCAGGAGCTGATCCAACCCGCAGATCGTTCTTATCAGCAAGCCCTGAAAGTTCTTGACCCTCTTCCACACTCAGCACCAACGGCTTTTCAGAATATGCATGTTTACCTGCTTGAAGAATTTTTCGCGTGGTCGAAAAATGCGCTGAAGGTATGGTTAAATTGACCACAATATCTATATCATCCGCCCTAATAAGTTCATCAACACTCTGCGCCCGCAAATTAAACTCATCTGCTTTTTCCTGTGCGGCGGCTGGATTTATATCGGCAACTGCCCGAACTTCGATACCTTTAAACAAAGGAACCAATGTCAAATAAGTTGTCGAGATATTTCCACAGCCTATGACTCCAATACCCAGTTTTGACATAAATCTACCTTTCAAAATTTCTTTGCTGCAGCTATTGATCGCTGAGCGAAGCGCACATCATCGCTTGGATTATCATGTTCCATGACAAAATAGACACATTTGGTTTTGCGCACCGCATCCATGGTTTCCGCCCAATTCATGGTTCCATGACCGATGTCTGCCCAGCCATCCTCAGACAGACACTCGCCTTTCGGCGCAATGTCCTTTAAATGCACCGATACCAGTATATTGGCGTATTTTTTAACCCATTCGACCGGGCTTTCTTCTCCTACCGCAATCCACGCCAAATCTAGTTCAAGCAAAAGGTCATTTTCAGATTGTAGGATAAGATCCAAAGGTTTTTCACCGCCCTCTAAGGTATTGAATTCGAAATCATGATTGTGCCATCCAAAAGTTAAACCCGAATCTAAAATAGGTTTACCAGCTTCAGAAAGTCGGACTCCAAACTTTGCCCAACCATTTGCATCACAAGGTCGATCCTCTGGGCTCAAGTACGGTACGATGACGGTAGTCATCCCCAAACGTTTCGCAATTTCGATCACCCTATTTGGTGCTTTTTCAATCAAAGCCAGATCAAAGTGACCGGTAGGCATGCTCAGGCTATTGGAGGCCAGAGCTTTTTCAAGCCGGTACAAGTCTTCATATAATCCGTCATAAGCTTCAACCTGCTTATATCCGCATTTGGCAACCATTTCTAATGTCGCTTCGAGCGGACCGAACTTTCTGGAGGAATATAGTTGGTATGAAAAATCAGTCATTAATTATCTCCTTTCAACCAAGTGTCATAGTCCGATACCAAAAGATGGACAGGTTCTGTGTTTTCGTTAATTTTCGAAAATCGTCCAATAGGGTCGTGGAAGAAATTATCTGTTCGGTCATCATTAACGTTGGAAACCTCCCCAACAAGCACCGAACCACCTTGACCCCAAAACGCGTGCCAACAATCGGGCTCCAATGTGACGCTTTCTCCAGGCCGCAGCTTTAAATGGCCTCCAGCAGGTAACTTGCGCTCGGACCCATCGGTCCGAACAATAACTTCAGTGTTTTGGTCAATGTCCAGCGTTGGAGAGGCTTTGAAGAGCTCAAGAACCAAGACGGCGCCACCCTTGTTTATGATATCTTCCGTTTTGAAATTGTGCCGATGCATCGGGCTAATCTGATTTTCGTGGGAAATCATGATTTTCTCTGCGTAAAGCATACCTTTACCGCGGTCGACATTGTGGCGGACTCCGTTGCGCAAGGTGAATAAAAAGAGCCCTAGGTCACGGAAATTACCTCTGCCATAGTCAGTAATATCCCAGCCCAGTGCATGATCACGGATCATGGCGCTATCGGTTTGAACCCGCTCTTGAGTCGTAGCCGGTGTCCAGTACGCAAACGGTGGTAATTGATAGCCAAAAGACCGGATAAAAGCGTCACTTTCCAAAATAATCTCATTAATCTCCGATCGATCCATCATGTGGCTCCGTAAGTTGCAGAATACTAGTCACTTCAAATGTTAATAGCACCAGAAGAAAATGTACCAATCAGTGAAGCGGCGATCTAAACTGTCTTTAAATTTAAGGATTCTAGAATGAAATCACAAATCAAAGGCCCAGCAATTTTCCTTGCTCAGGTTGCGGGTCATGCACCGCCCTTTAACTGTTTAGAAGCAATTGTACAGTGGGCGGCATCCCTCGGTTACAAAGGCGTTCAAATTCCGAGTTTTGATAGCCGGCTTTTTAATCTTGACTTAGCCGCTGAAAGTGAAAACTACTGCGATGAGGTTAAAGGGATCTGCGCAGATGCAGGTGTCGAGATTACAGATCTTTCAACACACCTGCAAGGCCAATTGGTTGCGGTGAACCCTGCCTATGATCTTGTTTTTGATGCCTTTGCGCCCGACCATTGCAAAAAAAATCCACAAAAACGTCAGGCGTGGGCGGTCGATCAAGTAAAAAAGGCTGCACTGGTGTCAAATCGGTTGGAGCTTACAACATCGGTGTCTTTCACAGGTTCATTGGCGTTTCCCTATCTTTATCCTTGGCCCCAAAGACCCGATGGTTTGATCGAAGAAGCCTTTGCAGAATTGGGCAACCGCTGGAAACCAATCTTAAATGAATACCGCGACAATGGCATTACGATTGGATTTGAAATTCATCCCGGAGAGGATGTTTTTGATGGAGCAACTTACGAGATGTTCGTCGATGCGACCCAAAACCACGAATGCGCTTTAATAAATTATGATCCCAGCCATTTTCTACTTCAACAAATGGATTATCTTGCATTTATTGATATTTATCATGATCGCATCAACGCATTTCACGTGAAAGATGCCGAGTTTAATCCAGATGGGCGACAAGGTGTGTATTCAGGCTATCAATCTTGGATGAACCGGGCTGGGCGTTTCCGTAGCCTTGGCGATGGTCAAGTTGATTTTACTTCGATTTTTTCAAAGCTAACGCAATACGGCTACGACAGTTGGGCGGTTCTAGAATGGGAATGCTGTATAAAATCTGCCGCACAAGGTGCAGCAGAAGGCGCCCCTTTTATTGCCGATCATTTAATTGAAAGCCCACAATCGGCCTTTGATGATTTTGCTGGCGATGAGCATGATCCAGCCACCATTTCTGCCATGTTGGGACTTTCCAAATGAGGCGTATAAAACTGGGAATGGTTGGTGGAGGCCAAGGTGCCTTCATCGGAGCTGTGCACCGGATTGCGGCACGCATTGACGACAGATATCAACTGATCGCGGGAGCGCTGTCCTCTGACCCAGAACGCGCTGCAGCTTCTGCTGCTGAGCTGGGCATAGAAGCTGGACGTAGTTATTCTAGCTTTACCGAAATGGCTAAAATAGAAGCGAAAAAGCCCGGTGGTATTGAAGTGGTTGCAATTGTAACGCCAAACAATCTTCATGTAGACGCTGCCGTTGCCTTTCTCGAGGCCGGAATTCATGTAATCTGTGACAAGCCTTTGAGCATTTCTCTAGCCGAAGGCTTTCGTATCAAAAACAGTTTGCAAAAAAGCTCAGCAAAGTTCTTTCTATCCCACAATTATACAGGATATCCTCTTATTCGTGAAGCTCGGGATATGATTGCAGCCGGAAAACTAGGAAGAATTCGGGTTGTTCAAGCTGAATACGTACAAGACTGGCTTGCAGAGCCGTTAGAAACTACCGGACAGAAACAAGCCACTTGGCGCACTGATCCAAAAATAACGGGAGGAGGCGGCGCAGTCGGAGATATTGGCACTCATGCCTATAATCTTCTTCACTATGTAACCGGCCTAAACGCTATCGAGTTGGCCGCTGATTTATCGAGCCATGTGCACGGTCGTTCAGTGGACGATAATGCCCATATCTGGTTACGTTTCCCGTGTGGCGCAAAGGGACAGCTATGGATCTCACAAATTGCAATTGGAAATGAGAATGCTCTTCGGCTGCGAATTTATGGAGATCGGGGCGGATTGGATTGGGAACAGGAAAATCCGAACGTTTTATGGTTCACACCGCTCGGAGGCTTGCGCCAGCGCATAACGCGCGGCAGCAGTAATTTAAGCCAGGCGGCGTCAGCTGCAACACGCATCCCAGCTGGTCATCCAGAAGGATACCTTGAGGCCTTTGCGACTTTATACAGCGATATTGCAGATGTTTTGATCAATCAGAAGCCTTCTGACCATCTGCCAAATATAATGGATGGGCTCGATGGAATGTGGTTCATTGAAGCCTGCATTGCATCATCAAAAAATAATGGGGCTTGGTGCGGTAGAAACCTCTGAATAGGCTTTATGGTTGTAGTTGTCACCCCAAAAATCTGTGGCTCGGCTGCCTATTTCCTCCAATTTTCTTGGGCCAATTGTTCACGGTAGTTTCACTTCAGTGAACTCGGGTAACGTGATGACTACTACCACACCTAGGCAATTTGCTACCAAGTGTCCAATTAGGCACAGATACAGCCTTGCTCATATTTAGTGGAGTAAGTTTCTCTAGCTCACAAAGGTTTGATTAAAAAGTCTCTCACAATGGATGATGAAAGCTTTAAAAACATCCTGCATATCTACCGACCGTTTGGCGATATTTAGGTGCTTTTTGACCCACGGAAAATTCTCTATTCGGGGGTATAAGCCTCATTTTCCCAGGCTTTAATGGGACGGCAAAGAATAACTTGGCATCCGCGACCGGAATTGGTTTAAACTGTACTATTTTATTTTTAAGCTTTTATATAAAATCTAGATTGGCTAAGTGAGTTCCTTTATTCTTTAGAGACTTGAGCATGCCAATTTTACATCGGTCGGTTTGCCGATGTAGTTTTTGTAAATTGTTAGATTTTTCAAGCAGAGACAATTGTGTTTTTGTCTAAAAACTGAGCGGCCTTTCGAAAAATTAGTGCTTTTCTCTCTTCCTGTAGCCTATCTAAAGCTCGAATTTGGAAGGACAAACGTGGATTTGAAAAATAAAACTTTTTATTCTTTTCAACAAATCTCCAATACAGCCCATCTACTATCTCGCACCATTCTCCTTTAGAATAATTACTCATTTTTAAGATATAATTAGAGCTGCAGGTATATGGTTTTGTTGACATTAAACCACCATCAGAGTAGGTCGCCATTCCAAATACATTTGGTGTCATAACCCAGTCTGAAGCATCAATATACATTTCCATAAACCAATTATAAATAAACTTTGGGTTTATTTCACACATGTTCATGAGATTGCATATGACCATAAGTCTGGGAATGTGGTGACTATATCCATCGTTAAGAGCAGATTTAATACAATCATCAAGGGGAAGAATCCCAGTCGTTCCATCATACCAACTTTTAGCTAGGCCTCTATTATTTCCCCAAAAATTGGATTGTTTTTGTTTGGACCCACGTAAATGGTAGATTCCCCTCACAAATTCTCGCCAGCCCAGTATTTGCCGGATGAAACCCTCTACAGAATTCAAGGGAACCTTTTTATCTTCAAAAAGTTTCAAGGTTTTTTCTAGCACAATATTTGGAGTGAGTAATCCTATATTAAGCATCGCAGATATACCGCTGTGAAACAAAAAGTTTTTATTTTCAAGCATGGCATCTTCGTACTTCCCGAAATTATCCAACCGGTATTCCAAAAAATCATCTAATAATTCCAAGGCTTTTTTGCGCTTAACCGGAAACCAAATATTTTCAATATTTCCGGCATGATTTGAGAAATATTTTTTGACTATATTTACAACTGGATTGTGATAGTTGGATAATTCAAATTTTTTTAAAATGGGTATTTCAGTTTTTGGTGGAATTTTTTTTCTGTTTTCTTCGTCAAAAGACCACCTTCCACCTTCAGGAATACCATCTTTGTCAACTAGAACATCAAATTTTTTTCGCCCAACCTTATAAAAATTTCCTAGTCTAAAAGTTTTATTATCCCCGTATAAAGAATCGAACTCAGTCCGCGAAAACATAAACATTGGCGTTTGAATGGATACGACTGCAACTCCAGCAGACTGGACAGTATTGATAATTTCTTTTTCAAAATCTTTATTTTCTATTTCAAATATTTTTACTGAGCCAATTTTATTCGATTTAATGAAATTTACGAAGAATTCTTGATAACTTAAATCATCGGATCGGTCTTCGATTGAGAAATAATCTACTTTAATACCTACTTTCTGTAGTTCGTCACGATATTCACGCATCGCGCATAAATATAAATAAATTTTTAGTTTGTGATGCTTTTCAGAAGTGCATAGGCCATAATCTTCAGCCATGAAAACTCTTTTGCAACCATGAGTTTTTATTAATTCAGGCTCAAAAAGTTGATCACCTAGTATAAGAAAAGTATCTTCACTCATGTCAGCGATAAGTATCCTATTTAATGAAGAAAAAATTGACGCCGTAGCGCCCTTAAAATTAAGGGACAATTCCCGATTTTAACATTGTAAATTTAGTGAATGTGTTAAATTAGCCAGTTTTTCCAATTTCATTAATGTAAAATAGGCTGTATGCTAAAAGATCAAGTTGCGTGACATCCAGAACTCCTCTCACGTTTGATATATTGATTAGATTTTATAAACAGATTGGATAGCAAGGCGAGAAAATGGCACCAAAATGCAAAAAACTGTAATTATCTACTCTACAACTGACGGGCAAACAAAAAGAATTTGCGAACAGTTGGTGAGACAAATTGAAAGTCAAACCAATGTGAAGTTGTGTTCTATTAACGAGGCCACAAAAATTGATCTTGAGAGTTGCGAAAAAATTATCATTGGCGCCAGCATAAGATATGGAAAACATAGTCCACTTGTTTACGATTTTATTGCAAAAAATAAACAGATATTGCTGAAGAAATTTACTGCCTTTTTCACGGTTAATGTAGTCGCTAGGAAACCCCAAAAAAATACGCCAGAAACGAATCCTTACATGAAAAAATTCCTTGAATTGTCAAATTGGCAACCCACGTTCCTCGGTGTCTTTGCAGGAAAGATTGATTACCCTAAGTATAAATTCTTGGACCGCCAAATGATTAGACTCATCATGTACGTTACCGGCGGTCCAACTGATGTGTCTGGAACTTTTGAATTCACCAACTGGGACGATGTTGACAAGTTTGGCCAAGCACTTTTATTGGCTGAATAATTACAAAATTGCTCTGACCCGTTCTTTTTGTGTTTGAAAGTTTCAAAGATAAACTTCTATTTTAAAATCCCCAATTAATATATCTTTTCACAATAGTATCTCGTTTTGGGAACCATATTGATTTTCCTTTATCCAGTTAGAGGATTTAATCATAACATCAATCTTGGTCGCAAAGTCAGCTGGACCAGGGAAACGCTATCAATCTGGTAAAAAATCAGCTTCTTATTTTGGAGTTAACAAATCAATTGCTGTCGCAAGATCATCTTTAGTAAGTTTATGTTCATTCCATGGCGCTTTAAAATAGTCCAACGCATAATAACCGTTTGGCCCCATAAATTCAATGTCAGCATCCGCATCGGTTAAAGATCTCAAAATTTCTAAATTTTGAACACCTAGTACCGCTGCAAATATCGGTGTGAAGCCATCTTTTCTTGGAATATTTGCATCAGCACCCGCATCCAACAAAGCTTTCACATTTCTGGCCCGCTTATGTACAACGGCTAAATACAAAGCTGTTTGCCCACCTTCCTCTTCTTGGGCGTCCATATTATCACTGACATTTGTAAGTAATTTCATTACTGTCTCGGCATTAGGTTTAGAAGCAACAGCGTGAAGTGGCGTGAATCCATTATTTGTGGAAATGTTGGGATCTGCCCCCGCTTCTAATAAAAACGCAACGTTTTCTTTTATAAGTCTGTTGGCAGCGACATATAAAGGGGTTAAACCATCTTTTGATTTTATATTTAGGTCAGCTCCATAAAATAACATTCTTTCCATAAAAAATGGTCCGGCCTCGCCTGCAGAACGATTGGCAACTATATGGAGAGGGGCAAACCCTTTTTTATCTTTTGCATTTATCTTCACGCCCGGCGCCATTATTAAAGGTACAAGATTAGCTAAATCATTTGTATGCAAGGGAGTTTTGCCATCCTTATTTCTTGCGTTTACGTCAGCACCAGCGTCTAAAAGAAGACCAACATTTCCAGACCGAACATAGTGTAAAGGACTATCGCCATTTTTACCTTTTACTTTAACCTTCGCTCCGGCTTCTAATAACAGAGCAACGTGTTCGAAAGTTCCATAAGTCGCTGCATAGTGAAGAGGACTTCGCCCTTCGCCATCCATATGTTTAACTTTTACCCCATCATCTATTTCAGTTTTTAGATCTAATTCGCTCGCTGTCCTCCACCATTCGGGAGAGCATAAATTTGTACATTTAAATGATAAACGCTCAAAAATATTGCTATTTTTTAGTTTCGGATTGAGTAGAGCCAAGTCTTTAACAGACTGACCCCCAGCTGTTTTATCTGTAATTGCTACGGGCAGATTTAATACAAACTCCATTGTTGCAATATCACCAGATGCTGCAGCAAAATGGACAGCATTCCAGCCATTAAAATCCTTATAATTAAAAATGCTTTGGTTCAAAAACGGTCTTATCTCCAAAAGTAAATTTAAATTGTTAGATTTAATTGCAAAAAAAAGAGGTATCTGTCCATCTTTGTTAGGTGTCAGTAACATGGTGTTCAAATTTTGCCGCTTTTTTTGTTCTTCAATCTCTGATTGCAGTTCCTCTTTTGAAGCTTTTTGCCACCAACCCACATCGCAAAATATTGTACACGGCTCTCCATTTAGAATTTTCAAGATCTCTCCAAAATCTTCTAACGAAATTATACTTAAACTCTTAGACTCAGGTTGGTATGGACGAAATTTCCACGATATAAAATTATCTCTAGGACGGCGCCCATCCACATCTTTTAATTCTGTGTCAGCGCCAGCAGCAGAAAGCATTTCTATAATAGACTTTGAAGAGGCATCGTGCATGGGTGACGAACCATACATATTCACAGTATTTGGATCAGCTCCGCGATCCAACAGAGCTTTTACTATCTCATTTTCATTACCAAATTTTATCGAATGATACAAAGGGGTCAGTCCAGATCTATTTTTGATTTCTGTTTTAGCGCCAGCTTCCAACAGTGATTTGACAGCCTGAACATTACTGTCTGCATTTGGAATTAGGTTTGAAATGGCTCCGTTTTTAATCATCATCTTTTTATGCTGTAAAAACTCACCAGACGAGGCAGCTAAGTGCAAAGCGGTATCACCATTCCCTGATACACTATCGATCGATGCGCCTGCGTCTATCAAAGCTTGAATGTTCTCAAGCTGACCATATTTGCTAGCGTAATGTAGCGCGGTGTGACCGAAGTACATATCTTCAGCTTTAACTTTTGCATTAACGTCAACTCCGAACTGCAACATTTTTTCAACTGGGACGCCAACGTATGGATAGTAGTAAATCAGCAGTACTAAGGGAAAATAACCGTCATCACCGTAAGCGTTCACGTTGGCGCCTGCATTTAATTCTCTAAGCACATCTGCGGATTTAGCTTGTTGCCACCACCACCCTGAACAAAGTCGCCCACATTTCGCACCCGAGAATTGAAGAAGCTGATAAAATTCTGGGTCAATTAACGCTAAATTCTTTTGACCGAGATCCCAAGACGTGTGGCCATTTTTTGATTTTGTTAAAATGTTAGCGCCAGATTCAACAAGCAACCTTACGGCATCCAATGTTCCAGAAACGGCGGCATTGTGTAACGGAGAGAGACCCTCTTTGTCCAAAGCATTCAGGTCAGCACCTAGCTTGACCAATACTTTTATATTTTCAATCATACTATTTGATGCCGCTATATGTAGCGCCGATTGACCTGTTTTTGTTTTGGCTTTAGCCTTTACTCCACTCTCAATTAAAAAAACTATGTTATCTGGTTTGTTTTGTGCTGACGCGTAGTGTAGAACATTTCGCCCATCTTTGGATCGGATATTAATATCATCTCCCGCGTCCAAGAAGACCTTGATCTTTTGGGGACTTCCAAAAGCAGCCGCTGTGTGGAGAGCGGTCAAATTATTTCTCGCTCTGGCCTTGAGTTTTGCGCCATACTGAAGCAATGTTTGAAGGTGCTCATGACTTTCGCTGTATTGAGCAGCATAGTGAAGAGGTGTTTTACCCTCGTCTGCTCTGTTTCTGGCATTAACGTCAGCACCATTTTCCAATTCACTTATCAGTTCGGAACTAGTGGCGGATATCCACCAAATCTCAGAGCACAAATTTCCACAGTCAGCACTTACCCGGCTAGCTAAGGTCACTAGCAAAACAAATAAAAACATGCGCATAATGAAATCCCCGCCGGAAAATACTGAAGATTTCTCGTCAGTTTACAATTTAGGTTTATTATTTTTTATAAGTTTAAACTGACTTACACGCTTAAAATAGTCAATCTTAAGGATATGGCTTCAAACTGAATTATCAGACTTATATTTACATAACTACTGCTCAGAAGAAGCTTTCGCGCCCATTTAATGCGCTGCCGCATGTCGCCAAGCGCCTAGTCGTAGCAGTGACTATGCTTGGACTGTAAGCCAGGATGACTAAGGAGATTGCCTCCCGGCAACTCTTGTTAATGAGCCTGTCATTCATATCTGACTACCCTAAAATGACCACCGTAAATCCCTTTTGAACCTCGGTGAGTTACCTTTTCGAGGGTATGGGGCTTATTTCCCTAGCTTCAAAGGGACGTCAAACAATAATTTAGCCCCCACGGCAGGCATAAACCCAAATCGCACCGATTTGTTTTCATGAGGTTTTTTTCTAAAATGCTTATTCGTGGGAGCCTTTTAGGTAAATTTTGAGATCCTTTGTAAAGGTAGAGCGCGTGCCTTGAATTGTTATAAATGTGACGTTAACGTCAACATCATGGAATTATTTCATGAGTGATCGTCCAAACATCCTATTCATTCAGGTTGACCAATTAACGGCAAAGACGTTGAAATCTTATGGCGATGAGATTTGTCATGCGCCAACCTTGGATGCCTTGGCGGCAGGTGGGGTGGTCTTTGAAACAGCTTATTGCAACTTTCCCCTCTGCGCACCCTCTCGGTTTTCGATGGCGACAGGGCAGCTGTGTTCGGTTGTTGGGGCCTACGACAATGCGGCAGAGTTTTCGGCGGAAATACCAACCTATGCCCATTATCTGCGCGCAGCTGGCTATCAAACGGCACTTTCGGGAAAGATGCACTTTATTGGGCCTGATCAATTCCATGGGTTTGAAAAACGCCTTACAGCCGATCTTTACCCTGCAGATTTTGCCTGGGTGCCAAATTGGGAGCATGAGGGCAAGCGTGATACTAACGATCCACGTGCGGTTCAGATAGCCGGGGTGTGTCAAAGAACAGTGCAGATCGATTACGATGAAGAGGTCACCCATCAGGCGATCCAACATATTTATGATATCGCACGGTCCGATGATCGGCGACCTTTTTTCCTCCAGGTTTCATATACGCATCCGCATGAGCCATATTTATGTCAAAAGCAATACTGGGATTTGTACAAGGACGTTGAAATTCCCCTACCCTCAGTCGGGCCGCTGTCTGACACCGAACATGATCCACATTCCCTGCGCCTACTAAAGGATTTCTCGATGTTGGATGTCGAATTCACCGAGGATGAAATTCGTACCGCCATTCGCGCCTATTATGGATCGATCAGTTATATCGACCAACTAGTTTCACGCATATTGGTTGCTCTGAAAAACACAGGCGCAGATCAGAATACTATGATTATCTTTACATCCGATCACGGAGAGATGTTGGGCGAGCGTGGAATGTGGTTCAAAAAACATTTCTTTGAAAAGTCAATGCATATCCCGTTGCTTGTGACTGCCCCATGGGTCGAACCAGAGCGGGTTCAAGAATTGGTGTCGTTAGTTGATCTATTGCCAACCTTTAACGCGATCGCCGGGATAAATGAGGCCATCGAGCCTTTCGAAGGCGTTGATTTACTATCCCTAACAGGCGCAACGCACACAGACCGCAAACGTAAAATCTATGCTGAATATCTAGCCGAAACAACTCCTGTTCCGATCTTTATGATCCGTGAGGGCGATTATAAATATATTGCCTCCTCGATTGATGGAGAGCTATTATTCAATTTGGCGCACGACCCAGATGAGCGGGTCAATCTGGCTAACGACCCTGCAGAAACCACTATTTTAGAGGCCTTTCGTTCAGAACGCGCCCAAAAATGGGATGAAGCCGCTCTGACACGCGCGATCAAACAAAGCCAGAAGCGGCGCATTCTGGTACGTGCCGCCATGGGTGAAGGCGAAAAACAGTGCTGGAACCACAATGAAACAGGTAATGACAAAGTAATTTGGTACCGCGGCGAACAGGGCTATAATGAATGGGCTTTCAAACATATTTGAACTGAATAGTTTAAGCCAAATGGTTAACTTAAGCCTTACACTTTATCGATTTTGGATTAAAAGATCAATATTTCTACCTGCAACCTTAGTGTCCACATAAAGATGCCGCCCATGAGATGCGCACACGTGATCTGGTATATCCAAAAACAGCAGAATGCTCTTCAATAATCCAGCGCCCCAAACCTTAGGAATTGGAAAAAAAATGCTTTTGGGCGAACTGGAGTACCACAAAGGAAACTATGACATTGCTTTTTTTTTATCTGCGGGAAAGTGTTCAGCGCTGCGATGATTTGCATTATTCAGAGCCCCATCCATGCATACACCCCCCGTCATGCGCTTGGAGCCCGTTATTGGAACAAGGACATTATAAAAAAGCAGAAGACGTATATAGCGCGGATCTTGGGCTAAACGATACGGTGCTTTCCTGTGCGCAGCACAAGAATAACGTCTGGCCTTTGCATGGTATCGTAGAGTGCCTGAAAGAACGAAATGAAGAAACGGAGTGTAAAAAGTTCCAAGGCTTGCTAAGAGAGGCTCTTTCAAAAACAGACCTGCCGATTACTTCGTCCTGCTGTTGTTGGAAAACAGTTTAGCGCCCTTAAAGTTGAACACGATCAGGGAAATACCGATGATTGCCAGTTTACCGATGTATGCCCGTCCCGAAATAGACTATGCTATCTCGCATTTATGGGACTTAATCCGAAAAAATTTGAATAAAAAAGGCATTTCCGCGCCAATTACTCTGTCGCAAGATGCCGAAGATCTAAGCAGTTGGCTAAACCCCGGTTTGGTATTAAGTCAAACATGCAGCATGCCATATCGCAATATCCTGCACGGCAAAGTTCAATTAGTTGGCACACCGAATTATGACTTACCCAACTGTCCTCCAGGCCACTATTGCAGTGCAATTGTGGTACGAAAAAATGACCCACGCTTGTTGCTCAAACAATACGACCAAGCCGTTTTGGCTTATAATATGGAAATCTCGCAATCAGGTTATGCCGCGCCACTTAATTATGCGGCAGCGCAAGGTATTCATTTTGCAAACCGGATTGAGTCGCACGGGCATTTAAAATCTGCTGAAATGGTTGTGAGTGGGAAGGCTGACATTGCTGCAATTGATGCGGTAACATGGATTCTCATTGAAAGGCATGAGGCATTCGCATCAAAGTTGCGAGTATTAGAGAGAACAACGCCCACTACACCGGTATTACCCTTGATCACATCACTGACGCTGGATGCAGATAAAATCTTTGATGCTATTAAGCAAGCGATTCAAGACACACCACAAGATATGCGCGATGCTATGCTTCTTAAGGGGATCGTGAAAATTCCTGCTTCGGAATACCTTAATGTCCCCAACCCAGAATAAAATAGAATATTGAGATAATTATTCTCAGCCTCATTTTGATCAGAATTTAGAGTGATCGAGCGGTTATTTACTAACTGATAGTGTCTACAGGCTCAGTATTGATCGAACTTTTCCGTAACCCAAGACTATTCTTGATACCACTTAGCGCCAAAAGCTGCCCTTGCGAACGAACACTTAAATGGCGGCTTTTTCTGCACCGCAAACATTTATGTCTTCACAAACAGAGGTTCAGTTAGCCAACTTACTTTTTGATTTGAGTGTGATGCTTCAAGCTTTCACCAAGCGAATGGTAAAGCCTGTTCGGTTTAGAAGCTAAAGTCGTCATCCTGATGACTGCTAGTATGAGCGTGTTTGGCAACTGTAAGCACACGATAGCCTTCATCGCAGTCCCGCTCCGCGAAGTTCATATCCATCCAGTCATGCTGATAGCTGGCCATCTACTCATTGAAGATGGCGTCCGTGCCACTGTAGGAGATTCTGGTAGGATTATTGGTAGTTTTGCAAGATGGCTTCTAGGGTAGCACTTCGACTGGTTAGTCTCGCTACTGACAGCTTTGAGAAGAGCTTACCTCCAACTTTATCCGAGCCCGTACCCCAAACCGTTAGGTGCCGGTAAATTCCCCTTGGCGTTTCTCCAAGAGCGCATTGACGGCTTCCGCATGATCATTCGTCTGGTGGCAGGCACCTTGGTAGGCAGCAGCTAACTGGAGTATCTGAGGTAATCCCGTGGTCATTCCCTCGCGCATCAAGCGCTTGGCCATACGCAACTGACGTGGTGGATTGCGCGCAATGCGTTTTGCCAGGGCGGTCGCTGTAGGTAACAACTCTGCGGGCGCTACAACGCGGCTGACTAGCCCCCACTCCAACGCCGTCTGTGCATCAATCGGGTCAGCAGTGAACGTCATTTCGGCAGCGCGGCTCAACCCGATTTGACGCGGCAGAAGCCAAGAGCCACCGTCGCCAGGTATGATCCCAACATTTACGAAGTTCTCGGCGATGGTTGCCTCGGAAGACGCTATTCGAATGTCGCACATGCAGGTCAGGTCACATCCAGCACCATAGGCCGGACCGTTTACGGCTGCTATCAACGGAACTTCGCAGTCCCACACGGCTTGGGCAAGTTGTTGAATTCCAGCCTTGTAACCATCCTTGACCGAGATGGCATCGCCGGCAAAGATACCCTCTCCGTCTCGCATGTGTTTTAGATTACCACCAGAAGAAAACGCTTTGCCGGCACCAGTAAGAATGGCAACTCGGACACTCTGGTCCGTACTAATGCGCTGCATAGTGTCTATTAGGGCAGCACAGATGTCCTTGTCAGTGATCGGATTTCGCAGCTCCGGCATGTTGAGAGTCAAAGTCATAATGTGGCCTGTCTGATTGATTAATAACTTTTCAGTCATAGGTAAGTCCTTTGTTTGCAACGTGTCATCCAAACGGGAAGACATAATTTTTGTTAATAAGCTCACAGGCATAGCCCGAGCCGTAGTAAGCATCCCAGATGGCTTCAGATCTTGCGTACTTCGCACCATGAGCATCGAAGAGGAAGCGATCCGCTAATTGGATCGCATTTCTCAGTGGAAATGGCCTGGTTCATATTTGTCGCGAGAGGATCACCGTTCAAATTTGGACTATCTTCCGTATTACTTACAGTCCAACCGTGCTGAGCAAAAACAGTATCAAGAGCCAGGTTCTGATCCAGCTTTGCGCGCGCTATAAAAGCCCCGACCTTCGTTGTTATCTCAAGCCAGTCGTCCATTTTGATGCCCCGAGAGGCTGCAGTCTCATACGCTATCTCAAGAATTGGATTAGGCGTCAGTCGGCGCAATGAAGGAATATTCCGTCCTTGGGAATGGCAATAGGTAACTGTCTTAGCACAGCCGAGCTTTAGCGGAAAAGAGTTGTCTGTGGCTTTAGGTAAATCGCTGGCATCCAAATCGGGAACGGGGGAAAAACCAGCTCGCAACATCTTTTCTGAATAAATCTCCAATAGCTTCGTTGGCGTTGGAAAACCAATTTTCTGATAACTAGAAAGAGCAACCTCACTTGACAGGGTCACACCCTCTGGCTTGGCTTTCAACTCCCCCAAGCTTACGCCAGACGATGCCAGAATATGCGCATGTCCTTTGTCAGTATCACAATCAAACATCACGTCAGATAAGCCGAGACGGCGCGACAATTCCAAAGCAATATCCGTGTCGCTGCGGGCCTCTCCAATGGGTGCGATCACTGGAGGTCTAAGTTGAACACGACGCATTCCCTCTAAACTCGTATCAAAGCCAGTGCGTAATCCCTCACGCTCCCATGATGTGGCTACTGGTAGTACGATATCAGCATATTTTGCAGTCTCATTCAGAAAGAAATCACAGTGCACGTGAAACTCAAGCTGCTTAAACGCCTTTTTAGCACGAATCGTATCCGGCTGAGCAGCCAGTAGATTACCCCCAAACGACATCAGCATCCGAACGGGATAAGGCTGTCGCTCTAATATTGCTGTATAGACATCCTTAGCCATCACCCAACCCGTGAGGCCAGGGCCAAGAGGTCTTTCGAGAAGACCAAGCGCCTTTGAGCGTTGGCTCTCGTCCAGCAAATCATGTCCGGCAATGTCATTAAAAGGCGCAGCTCCACCGGATACATTGCCACCTGCACGGCCATAGCATCCAGTCAGGCCATAGAGTACTGAAATTGCTCGGTCTGTCTGAGACGCTGTTAGACTTTGGCCAACGCCGTTCCACGCATAATATGCAATAGAAGCACTCTCTGCGAGTATGTTCGTAGCCTTGTTCAGCTGTTCCTCGGAAATACCTGTCAGCTCTTTTACCCGCTCAGCGGGATACTCTGCGGCGGCGTCAGCAAAGATGTGTAAGCTGGATCGACATGTAAGAACACCGTATTTTGTTGCGATGCTTCGCGAAGTAAAGAGCTCAGGATCTCCACAACTCCATATGCCATTAGCGCTATCATATTTAATTAGGTCATCAGTTGACGAATTGACGGCAAACAGGGTTTCGTCCTGTCCCTCGACCTTCAGATCACTTTCTTTAAGAAATTCCCTTGTATCCTCTCGAACGAGGAGTGTTGCATTGGTCCACTCTCGGACAAATTCAACGTCAAACCGACCTGATTGCAGAAGCAGATTAGCTATTCCGAGTGCCACTGCCTGATCCGTTCCGGGATACACCTGCAGCCAGCAATCAGCTCTCCGCGCATAAAGCGTAGGGCGCGGATCCACCACTATCAACTTCGCGCCACGCTTTATTGCTTTTTGCACTTCTACCGAGCGAGCCAACCATGTGTTTGCAGGATTATGACCCCAAAGAAGTATGCAGTCTGTGCCTGCAAAATCTGGTGTGCCGATATCAGTCCCATACGTTAGCCGGCTCGCAAAGTCCTTGTGCCAGTTACAAATTTCCGTTCCGTAGATCGAGTTTGGACTTCCGAAGGCTCTTACAAATCTCTCAATCCATGAGATGCAATCTGACATGTGGGTGCCGCTAGGACTGGTAACTGAAAAAGCAACTTGTTCCGCGCCGTGGTCAGAACGAATACGCACCATTTGCCCTGAGATTTCATCCAAAGCTTCTTCCCAAGAAATCTGCTCCCACGTGGGGGCTGAAGTGCCTTTAGGTGATGTTCGCCGCATTGGATGTGTAAGACGATCTGAGTGGTATACCAATTCCGCTGCAGCCTTTCCTTTAGGGCAGAGTTTCTCTCCACTTGGATGGGTGGGTAACGGCTCAATTCGTAGAAGCTTATCTTTCTCAACTATAACTTCGCATCCACAACGTGAACGACATTGCGTGCAAAATGCCGGTATGCGTTTCGTTAATGTCATAAAAACAAGTTTAAGAGGTGCTTAACCAAAACACCAGCCTCACGATTTCTTATTACTCTGGAGCACACTGGTAATCTTCAAGTTACGAATAGCCAAAAAAGACAGAATTCATGGTAATTCCAAGGATTAGCGTGAAGAAACCCGTTACAAGAGGTGTTTACAGATATAGAAGTTTAATCATTCTCTTGTGAAGTTCGATATTACCATTTCTGGCTTATCTAATAGATTCTAAAACGGACCAAACATTAGAGATGGAGACAAAGTGGATGGGGCTGAAGGGTCCTATTACTTTATTGTATGAATCCAAAAACCACCAATACTTACAAAAAACATTAGGATGACCCATGCATATTCTATGTGCTTATGTAGGTTTGCACCCTTTGGCCTAGATGGCTGTATCCCGCCCAGCAGCACTGACAGAAATGCAGCATAAGCATGGTGCAGAATCAGCGGTGGCACTTTATTAAGGATGTTCAAGTCTACACCCTCTCCAAGTGCTCCGGCATGACCTCGAGGGCGTAGCCCGACCCGGCCACATTAAGGCAATCAGTTAGCAGTTCGACCACTCCCGGTATGAGTTTAACATCCGGGAACTACAGGGTTGTGGCCTCTCAGATCGCCCCGAGCGGCGGGTTGGTGAGCGTCAGTTTACCCAGCTTTAGGCTTGAGATCTGGCCCGAACTCATTTACCCACCACATCGCGATAGGCACGGGCGTAGCCTTCGCGGCTCTTAACGAACCCGACCGGTTGTTCAGGTTGCCACCAGAGTTTCAACAGCGCCTCAGGCGGGTATGAGCGTGCAACGAAACCCTGCATATCCGCATCCATCAGATCCATTGCTCCGATGGCGCAGGGCTTCACCCACAGGGCGCTGGCATAATGCGCACCACCCCTAAGAGTATTGACCCACGCGATCCACTCCTGCGCCAGGCCCGTATCGGCCTTCGCGCTCACCACAAAGTTCTGGAGATAGTAAGTCGCCCCCTCCAGCGTCAATTCTCCACAAGACAAGCCTTGCATAGTACAGCTGGAAATGAACACTGGAGTCTGTGGCATAGAAAACAAAATGGGCTAGTTCCCCATCTTTTATTAGATGGTTTAGCGAAAATTACACATTTTGAAACCGAGTTAATATGCAAAAACTCAATAATAGAGCGTTTGACTTGGGGAACGGCACATGCTGAATAAAGTTGCCATTAAATCAAATAAACGATTATGGCAATTTCATTACTTTTAAAGCGATGGTGACGTGTACTCACATCATAGATGTATGAAGCTTTTTCCTAAATGATACGTGCATGCAATGTTAAATTCGCTAATCTGTAAGTTACAGTTAGCCTAGCCAAATTGATAGATTCAAATTGGACTTGTTGACTTCAAAGAGCCCCCTTCTTCGGCACCTGTAGATCCCGTCCACCTTTCGGTCGGCGTAAAGTGGTGGGTTTATAATCTCGGCGCCTTCGTCCCGCAGGCCTGAACGCCCAAAAGTGACCACCTTGAGTTCCTTTTGACCCGCGGTGAGTTCCCTTTTTGGGAGTATTGGCTTTATTTCCGGGGCTTTGAAGGGACTTCAATCAGTAACATGGTACCCACGG
>CACPHA010000027.1 GCA_902633655.1 Paracoccaceae bacterium | reverse complement strand
AAAACACGCTCAGCAATTAAGCCCAGCTGGGTTAACACGAGCGGCCACCATATTTGTCGCAAAACACTTCGGAAATTAGATACTTGCTTGGTCAATGTTATTAGCACTCACAAAATTATAACCATGGAGGCAGTTTATCTCGATTAATCAATTCCTCAAGAGTGGGTCTTGGGCGAATAATTGCAAATTGATCATCTTTTACCAACACTTCTGGAATCAGTGGGCGTGAATTATATTCACTAGCCATTACCGCCCCATACGCGCCGGCAGACCTAAAGGCTACCAGATCACCATCTTTTAAAGATGTAAGAGTGCATTCTCGTGCGAATGTATCACCAGTCTCGCAAACTGGTCCCACGACATCAAAGATAACACTATCAGCGCAGTCATTTGGTTCCTTAACAGGAATGATTTCGTGATGCGCATCATACATGGCGGGGCGGACCAAGTCGTTCATAGCGGCGTCAAGGATTAGAAATTTACGCTCCTCTCCTTGCTTTATGTAAATTACAGAAGAAACTAGTAAGCCAGCATTTCCCGCAATTAACCTACCGGGTTCAATTTCCAATTCACAGCCAAGATGACCAACCTCACGCCCGATCATCTCTCCATAGTCCTTGGGCAAAGGAAGAGGCCCATTGCTACGAGAGTAAGGAATTCCGAGACCGCCACCAAGATCAAGACGTCTTATATCATGCCCATCGGCTCTTAATATTTTAGTCAGTTCTGCAACTTTTTTATACGCAAGTGCAAAGGGTTCCAAGTCAGTGACTTGGCTTCCGATATGAACATCGATCCCAATCACATCAAGTCCTTTTAGTTTGCCTGCCATTGCGTAAACATCGCGCGCCTTTGATATAGGAATGCCAAATTTGTTTTCCGATTTACCTGTTGCAATTTTCGAATGAGTTTTTGCGTCAACGTCTGGATTTACCCTTATTGCGACAGGGACTTTTTCGCTATTTGCTTGCGCGATCTCATCCAAAATCAACATTTCAGCTTCACTTTCAATGTTAACCTGGCGTACACCTCCGCGAACAATCATTTCCATTTCAGCACGTGTTTTACCAACACCCGAAAAAATAATACGATCTGTTGGAACACCAGCACTTATGGCTCGCTGGTACTCTCCACCTGAAACAACATCCATACCAGCACCAAGCGCCGCAAGCGTTTTGATGATAGCCTGATTGGAAGCGGCTTTCATAGCGTAGCACACCAGATGGTCAAACTCCTTAAGTGCATCATCAAAGAGATAAAAATGTCTCTCTAAAGTCGCTGTAGAGTAAACATAAAATGGTGTCCCAACTTGCGCCACTATTCCCGGTATAGGAACTTTTTCTGCATGCAAAATGCCATCATGATAAATAAAATGGTCCATCCACTCCTCTGCATTTGTTCAATGCTATGTGAACTAGCGCAGACCATACGCAAAAGAAAGCCTTGAGAACATATTACAATGATAGCGACTGGCGAATGCGATCAATGGCCCTTAGTATGTTTTCATTTGAATTCGCATATGAAAACCTTACAAACCCTTCACCATTCGAACCAAAACTTGTTCCGGAGATCGTAGCCACACCTGCCTTCTCTAAAAAAAGATCTTGTGCGGCCTTTGAACTCAAACCTGTTTCCGAAATATTTGCAAATGCATAGAACGCTCCCGCTGCATTACGGCAACTTACATATGGAAGATCGTTGAGAGCTTCAACCATTACTTTGCGCCTTTGATCAAATGACTCAATCATCTGTAGCACTTCATCTTTGGGTCCATTTAAAGCCGCCAATGCCGCAAATTGTGCTGAAGCGTTAACGCAAGAGTGATCATTCACACAAAGCCTTGTAACGGATTCGACCATGCTTTCCGGCCAAACGGCATAACCAATGCGCCAACCTGTCATTGCGAAAGTCTTCGACCAGCCGTCAAGCATTATAACCCTGTTGCGTAATTTAGGATAACTCAATAGGCTTTTGTGACAACGACCATCATAAAGCATATGGCTATAAATTTCATCAGAGAGAATTGCCACATGCGGGTGTTTTTCCAAGCCTGTGGCAAGAGCATCAAGTTCCACTTCTTCTATGACACCGCCAGTTGGGTTACTTGGGCTGTTGACAATAATAAGTCGCGTCTTCGAATTTATTTTGGCCAAAGCCTCTTTTGCAGACAATGAAAAACCTGCTTCTTCGTTCAAAGAAATGGCGATAGGGGTTGCTCCCGAATACCGAATTACAGACTCATAAATCGGAAAACCGGGATTAGGATACAATATTTCGGCACCTGGCTCCCCAAACATCATTACAGCAAAAAACATGCTTGGCTTCCCACCTGGAACCACAATTACATGATTAGGGTCTACTGAAACATTATAGCGCTTTTCTAAATATTCTGCCACCGCCTCGCGTAACTGAGGCAAACCATTTGCGGGCGTGTAGCCATGGTGTCCATCTTCTAGCGCTTTGATCCCTGCTTCAACAATATGGGCAGGTGTTTTAAAGTCTGGCTGGCCAATGCCAAGGTTAATAATGTTCCGCCCCGCTGCCATCAGCGCTTGCGCACGAGCCAGCACAACAAAAGCTGACTCGGTTCCTAGTCGTTCTATGGCAGTCGCAAATCGCAACTCACCCATATTTTGTTCCTTTTTAAGGCTTCACTTGAGCTCAATCACTGGCGGGACAGGCGGGCCATCAACGCCACAAGAGATAAAAACAAAAATATAGCTGCAAGCTAGTAGAAGTAACAGATATCTCATCAGTCTAACAGCTTTCTCTTCCAACGTTTGATCTGATTACGCACTTGGTCTGGTGCCGTTCCCCCATAAGATTTACGAGACGCAACAGAGTTTTCTACACTCAACACAGAATAAATACTTTCATCAATGCCTTTAAATACTTTTTGCAAATCAGTAAGTGATAAATCTTGCAAATCACAATTCTTTTTCTCTGCCATGGCCACCAGTAATCCAGTGACATGGTGAGCTTCACGAAACGCCATGTCCTTTTCGCGCACTAGCCAATCAGCTAGGTCAGTAGCAGTTGCAAAACCTGATCCAGCTGCTTTTTTGAGATTATCAGGTAATGCGGTCATGTCATCCACCATGCCGGCCATTGCAGTCAATGCAAGAGACAGATTATCTGCTGCGTCAAAAACAGGTTCTTTATCTTCCTGCATATCCTTTGAGTAAGTAAGAGCTAATCCTTTCATAATGGTCATAAGGGCTACATTGGCTCCTAAAATTCGTCCAATTTTTGCCCTTATCAATTCCGCTGCATCTGGGTTTTTCTTTTGAGGCATGATTGAAGATCCGGTAGAAAACCGGTCCGACAACTGTATAAAGCGGAATTGCGCCGTAGACCAGATCACCAATTCTTCTGATAAACGGCTCAGATGCATTGCAGTGATTGAGGCAAAACTCAAGAACTCGAGTGCAAAATCACGATCGCTGACTGCATCTAGCGAATTTGCGCACGGCCTGTCAAAACCGAGAGCTTTGGCAGTCATATTTCTATCAATGGCAAAAGAAGTACCGGCCAAGGCAGCCGCACCCAAAGGTGACTCGTTCATACGGCGCCGGGCATCTTCTGCGCGATCTAGATCGCGCCCAAACATTTCCACATAGGCCATCATATGATGACCCCATGTAACTGGTTGGGCACTTTGAAGATGGGTAAATCCCGGCATTACCCAATCAGCACCGAGCTCAGCCTGATCAAGCAAAACCTTGATCAGCGCTGTAAGGGCAAACTTCGTCTCCACAATCTGATCACGCACCCATAGGCGAAAATCAGTTGCAACTTGGTCATTACGCGACCTTGCTGTATGTAATCGGCCTGCAGGCGAGCCGATCAAATTCGTTAACCGCGACTCAATGTTCATATGAATGTCTTCAAGTTCCTCCGAAAAAGAAAATTCACCTCTTTTTATTTCTTCCATCACTGATGATAGGCCATTTTTTATAGCAGCCGCATCTGCTGCTGAAATAATTCCTGTTGCAGCAAGCATTTCAGCATGGGCGTGTGATCCAGCAATATCCTTTTCTGCTAGACGCTGATCGAAGCTTATGGAAGAATTGATGCTCCTCATGATCGTATCAGGCCCTTCCACAAAACGACCTCCCCATATCTCGTTTGACTTTTCTTTAGACATGTCCAGCCTCCAATAGAACAATCGATTGGTAAGTTCTCCTTTACACCTCAGCTTCGGCTGGTGCAAATTTTCTGATATTGCATTGACAAGATAAGGCAAAAGGGAGGGTAAGGCACAACCTATACTCTTGAGCGAATATATATGCCCCTACCTATGTCACGAATTTTTTTAGTCGCTGGCATCGTACACAGGAGCACAGCTACATTTTCAGTTGTGAAAAGATGTAAAAGAATTTTACCTTCGTTTAAAATATATATATTAACCTATCCACGCTTACCGGGATTGAGCACTGTCAGCGTTTTCTTTTTTAACAAACTGAACTAAGCGAACTTGATAGGTTTTGCTTTCGTGCTCAATCTCTGGAGTATAGATCTATTGACTGGATAGTCGGTTTTTACCGCCCGATTTTTTAAAGGTTAACTTCTTATAGTCCCTGGCTATGGCCGCGAGATCCAAATATCAGAATACCTTTCATAAATCACAGTTCCCGATCCATGTATTGTTTTTGCATTCCAAGGCCGTCAATCCGAAGTTCGATCACATCACCTTCACGTAGATAAAGTGGAGCCGGTTGTTTAGAAGAGACTGCGCCTGCAGGAGTTCTTGGACTTCTAATATTACCAGGATGGAGTGTCATAAAAGACAACAAATGCTCAATAATTTCCGCAAAAGAAAAGATCAATCTAATTGTATTACTGGTCTGCATACACTCGTTATTCAGGTTTAGAACCAAATTGAGACTTTTCAGATCTGGAATTTCATCGAGCACCGCAAGCCAACGACTCGTTAGCCCTTAGGTGTCGCAGGGTTTCCTTTAGTCCTCTGCCCTGATAGCTGTATCGGAAATTTTCGCTTCTAAATATCGTTGACGGTGCAGCATCCAAAGACATGTCTAATACCTTCGTCTTTTGATACATATTTGGCTGCTTTACCAATGACCACGCCAGCTCTACTTCCGAATCCACCTGATGTGACTGACGAGGCGTAAATACGTCATCATTTGCACCACAAACTGCAGAATTTACTTTGCAAAATGGGAGTGTGTATTTGGGCGGAGTAGCACCAGTTTCCGCTGCGCGATCAGAATAGTTGAGCCCTATGTGCAGGAATCTTGTAATATTTCCAACGCACGTCCCAAACCGTTGCATTCCTTTTAGAAGAGGAACAGGCTCCTTCCAGGAGAGCGTTATCTTACAAGCCTTATGAAGACCCTTTAATGGTTGTCACGCGGGGAGTATTTGCGGGCAATATCTTGGTACTGATCCGCCTCCCTCATGATCATTCCTTGATCAAAAGATTGTACCTTTTCGCGGAAAATCTGTTGCCACGGAGAGTTATTGGGGGGATAAATGAAGCCTTCTTTTTCGAAGGCTGCGCGACGTTCAGAAAGCTCTTCTTCAGAAATCAGCATATCAGCCGAGCATTTATTGAGATCAATTCTCACCCGATCTCCAGTACGCAAAAGAGCAAGTCCACCACCCGCGGCAGCTTCAGGAGATGCGTTCAGGATTGAAGGGCTTCCAGATGTACCCGACTGACGTCCATCACCAATGCAAGGTAAGGCTTCGACCCCCTTTTTGATGAGATAAGCAGGTGGACGCATGTTGACAACTTCCGCACCACCAGGATAACCGATTGGGCCTGCCCCACGCATGAACAACATGCAGGTTTCATCAATGTTCTCATTTGGATCATCAATCCGTTTATGGAAGTCTTCAGGCCCCTCAAAGACGATTGCACGCCCCTCAAAGGCATTTAAATCATCAGGGTCGGATAGGTAGGTTCTGTGAAAATTTTTACTAATAACACTGGTTTTCATGATAGCACTATCAAATAGATTTCCACTCAAATTGATGAAACCAGCGCATTGCTTGATCGCCTCTTTAACGGGTTTGATTACAGCTCTATTGGTCGTCCTTTTATTCTCAGCGTTTTTACTCATTTCTCTACCATTAACGGTCAGCACAGAGGGGTGAGGCAAGAGGTCAGCTTCTATAAGTTCTCCCACAACTGCGGGAACGCCCCCTGCTCGGTGATAATCTTCTCCAAGATATTCTCCTGCTGGTTGCATATTAACTAATAAAGGTACGTTATACCCAATTGCCTGCCAATCATTATTGTCTAGAGGCACCTCCAAATGCCGTGCGATTGCATTTAGATGAATAGGCGCGTTGGTAGAGCCGCCAATTGCCGAATTGATTACAATAGCATTTTCAAAGGCTTCTCGCGTCATAATATCACTAGGGCGTAGATCCTCCCAAACCATATCCACAATCCTCAGGCCTGTTTCATAGCTGATTTGGCCACGTTCGCGATAAGGCGCAGGAATTGCAGCGGAGCCTGGTAGCTGCATACCGAGTGCCTCAGCAAGTGAGTTCATAGTTGTTGCAGTACCCATCGTGTTGCAATAGCCAACAGAAGGAGCCGAGCTGGCAACAAGTTCCATGAACCCATCATTATCAATGTCGCCGGCGGCTAAGAGTTCTCGCGCTTTCCATACGATAGTACCCGACCCTGTGCGCTTCCCATCGAACCAACCATTCAGCATGGGGCCAACAGATAATGCGATAGCAGGTATATTGACAGTTGCCGCTGCCATTAAAAGAGCGGGAGTGGTCTTGTCGCAACCAATATTCAGCACCACGCCATCTATGGGGTAGCCAAATAGAGTCTCGACTAATGAGAGGTAGGCCAGATTGCGGTCCAGCATTGCGGTAGGTCTTTTTCCGGTCTCCTGTATCGGGTGTACTGGAATTTCTATAGTAGTTCCGCCTGCTGCAATAATTCCATCTCGCACTCTTCTGCTCAACTCAATATGATGACGATTACAAGGGCTCAGGTCACTGCCAGTTTGCGC
The DNA here is from genome assembly GCA_902633655.1 of Paracoccaceae bacterium. GTDB lineage: Bacteria > Pseudomonadota > Alphaproteobacteria > Rhodobacterales > Rhodobacteraceae > LFER01. The sequence continues at coordinate 17,893 of CACPHA010000027.1, read as the reverse complement.
AATTCCTATAATGGGCTTACCTGACTGAAGCTCTTGGCGCGTTAAACCATAGTTCAAATATCTTTCCAAATATAACGCCGTCATCTCAGGATCATCAGGATTCATAAACCATTTGCGTGATCGAAGGCCTGTGATATCAATCCGTCGCTTACGTCTCATCCGGACCACCCTCCATCGATGATATGTGCCTGTCCCGTAGTAAACGTACTTTCATCACTTGCCAGATAAATTACCAGAGAGGCGATTTCTCTGGCATCCGCGATTCTTCCCATGGGTTGGCGGGCGACAAATTCTTTCATAGCAGCGTCATAATCCCCAGTCGCCCTAAGGCGGTTATGAAGACTTGGGCTATCAACCGTCCCAGGACATATTGCGTTGCACCTAATACCATGCGAAATATACTCAATGGCTACAGATTTAGTTAATCCAATCACCGCTGCTTTTGTTGTACCATAGATAAATCTATTTGGCGCCCCAATAACCGAAGAACAGGCCGACGACATATTAATAATGGAGCCTCTGCCACGCTCAAGCATTCCTGGAATAGCAACACGAATGGTGCGAAACATAGAGCGTACATTCAAATCAAACGCGAAATCCCACTCTTCGTCAGTCGCCTCTAGTACAGTTCCGCTGTGCACAAATCCCGCACAATTAAAAAGGATATCGGGTTGTGCTCGCTCCACTCCTGCCATGACACTCACTTGATCTCTAGCATCAAGAACGAACGTTTCGTATACTCCTGAAAGATCTGAAGCAAGTTTTTCAAGCGCTTCAGCATTGACGTCTGTTGCAAAAACTTTGGCACCCGCTTCCGCCATAGCAATTGCCGACGCACGACCAATGCCCTGCCCAGCCGCAGTAATGAGAGCTCTTTTTCCTGACAATCGCCCAGACAACTTTCAGCCTCCTATTCCTGGAAGAATTCATAATAGAATTGTATACTATCCCTGACATTTCGTAATTCTTTTTACGAGTCAAATACGAGTCAAAAATGACAGATAATAGAGCACAAAGGACCGCAAGATGAACAAAACGAAAAAAATTGCGACTCAGATTGCTTTTTTGGGAACAGGACTTATGGGTTTACCAATGTGCCAGAACCTTTTCAAAGCTGGGTTTTCCCTTCGATGCTGGAACAGAACCAAAAATAAAACCGAGCCTTTGGCAAAAATAGGTGTAGAAGTTGTTGAAACAGCTAATAAAGCAATCGAGGGCGCGGATTTTATAATTTCAATGTTGTCCGATGGGGCGGCGGTACTTGAGTTAATGCAAAGTCAAGAGCTTCTCAATTCGCTAAAATCAGGCGCTATTTGGATTGATATGTCAAGCACAAAGCCGGAAGAAGGCCGGATGCAAGCCGCCTTGCTCGAAATCAAAAATGTCGGTCACCTCGATGCGCCCGTCTCTGGTGGGACAAAAGGAGCGGAAAATGCCACACTCGCAATTATGGCAGGAGGCACCAAAGCGACCTTTGACGCATCTAGAAGCGTTCTCATATCGATCGGTAGGCCTTTATTTGTCGGAGACAGTGGTTCAGGGCAGCTTGCAAAACTGGCCAACCAAGCCATTGTCGCGATTACAATTGGTGCAGTTGCAGAAGCAATGCTTCTGCTCAAAAAGGGCGGTGCAGATCCAGCCGCTGTAAGAAAAGCACTTAAAGGCGGTTTTGCAGATGGTACAATTCTTCAACAACATGGGGCCAGGATGACAGAGCGAAACTTTCAGCCAGGTGGCCCCGCGCATCTCCAGCTTAAGGACCTTGAGAACGTACTGGATGTTGCCGAGCAATTGAAACTTAAACTTCCGTCAACACAACATATTCGAGAACGCTTTTCTTTTCTTGTCAATGAAATGGAACTCGGTCACATTGATCACTCAGGACTTTTTCTTGAACTTGAACATGTAAATACCAGCCGAAGGTAACAAAAAAAATCACTTTTAAAAAATCCCGATGGCGTTGAACCATTTTGGCACAGTTGTTGCAAATGCATCAGTACAACAACAAAGCAGGATACACGACATGGTTATGGTGAATACAGCAGCACCCACGGACCTTAAAGCTGCGGCTAAGCTTCTGGCAGATGCGGTGCTTTTGCTGGCCCGGATTGATGAAACATGTAAAAATCGCGATCATTCGCTGACAGTAAAAAAATTCGTCTTTACAAACCATGTGCATGAAGCTTTTAAAACTTTACTTGACGCAGGGCAGATTGGGCGAATGGAAGCAGGTTTGGTTTTGACCATCATACACCAGCATCTGAGCGAACATCTTTTTTCTCTGCTCGACTATGAAGTAGTTCGCACGATTGAAAAAATTCTTATGAGCCACTTGCCAAATGAGCATGCAACGCATGAAGCGCTGGTCTGAAAAAATTTACAACCTATTTTGATGCCCTTTCGGGCATCAAGTTTTTATTTTTCTAAATTTTCCGGTGTAAATAAAACTCGAGACTCTATCCAGTAAATACCATTTGCAAACCATTGATCCGATATAGCTCTCATCCTATCCACTGATGCAACATATCGCTCGAGGAATGGGTCAAGCACATAAAAATACTTTGTAATGATAGATGCTTGTTGATAAACCAAGAAAAAAATCACCACAATCGACAATCCAGCTAGAAAGCCTAATCTCTTTGCTCTACCGTGTTGACTAATGGGTAAACTAATTTCGTCAATGGATTTTTTAAACTGTGCCTTTTCACCGAAATGAATTGAGGGCTGAAAATTTTCATTATCAAATGCAATTTCATTTCCAGGCTCTTTTGTTTTTTCTTCGATGTTGATATCGACAACATCAAACTCATAAGTCTCCGCATTTAGAGTACGGTCTTTAGATCTGAAAGTTTGGCCTTCTTCAAGGTCAACCTGCATTGCTTCATCTGGAGTTATTGTTTCTTTAGTACCAGGATTGATTGGGGTTTTTAACGCCTCCGTAGCCCTGACTGCAGCTTCCCGCCGCGCTTCTTCTTTTAAAACCTCAGCTAAGGTTGGATGAAGCCGGTGTTTTGGTAGCTTGCCGTTCTCGTCTTTTGGCAGTTTTACTACGTTAATGGCATCACCTTCAGTCTCATCGGATATTGGCAAGTGTTCATTGGAAGGCAGACGCGCAACTTCATTTTCTTCAATACCTTCTTCCGCTGCTCCGGCTTGTGGTTTTTCAAAATTAGCTGGTGCTTGAAACCAAGTCATTGAACATGCTGAACATTGTACATCGCGACCGCTTGCAGGTATGTTTTGTTCCGGCACTTCGTAACGTGCCCCACAGTTCGGACAGACCAAACGCATTATTTTTCCATTACCGTTATTTTTGATACCCACTTAACATTTTTAAGCTGATACGAGAAAGATTTAAAGCAAAAAGGAAAATATAATTTTACTCATATCCACGATTGCAACAACCGCCAAGGTCAGGCAAAACACACTTATTGTTGTCGAGTAGACAAGAGAGGGCGTTTCGTTGATAGAATTTAAGGGCGCTTCCTATTCCTATACGGGTGGAGAGCTTTTACAGAATATGTCCCTTAAGATCGCCTCAGGCGCATTTTATTTCATAACCGGGCCTTCAGGCTCGGGAAAAACAACCTTTCTAAAGATGTGTTATGGTTCACTCATTCCGAACACAGGAGAACTGCGCCTTTTTGGACAAGATGTTCAAACATTAAGTAGAGACGACATAGCAATGGTACGCCGTAAGATTGGCTTAGTGCATCAAGACTGTCAGTTTCTGGAACACCTTACTGTGAGGGAAAATATTGCATTGCCACTTTCTGTTTCAGGCCAAGAAAGGTTCGATGACAATATGAACCTTAAAGAGCTCCTCGCCTGGGTAGGACTCAAAGGTCGAGCAGGCGCAATGCCAGCCGAGCTTTCAGGCGGAGAACGTCAAAGAGCTGCCCTTGCTCGTGCCATTATTATGTCACCTGATATTATACTAGCAGATGAACCAACAGGAAATATCGATTGGGAAATGTCACAAAGACTTCTCCAACTTTTAATAGAACTCAACAAAATGGGAAAAACTATCCTACTCGCTAGTCATGATCTCAGTCTCATTCGGCTTGCAAAATCACAAATCCAGGCACGAGTGCTTAGAATTACAAACAAGCGAATTCAATTAGCAGGAGCTGACCTTTGAGTAAAGCAGGCGGTCAAATCACCAATCTTATCTCACCAAATTGGCAACGCGACCGGGTCGTCCCACCAACAGGGTTTACCGCCATCCTCACAGTATTTACTTCAGCTGTAATGGCCTTTCTCATTGTCTTTTCACTCGCCTTATCCATCGCTGCATCGCGTCTTGCAGGCCAATGGGGCGAGGCCTTGGCTCTAAGCACTACGTTGAAAATTTCGGTGTCGTCAGAATTAATGGACAAACAAGTGGCAAAAGCCTTAAAAATCTTACGTACAACGCCAGGAATTGAAAGCGCGACAGTTCTTAGCGTTTCCGAAAAACGCCGACTCTTAGAGCCTTGGTTTGGGCCCGAAATTCCAGTTGAACTTCTGCCACTTCCCGCTCTTATAAATATTCAAGAAGACAGAAGTGGATACGATGCTGAAAGTTTACGGTTGCGTTTGGTCGCTAATGTCCCAAGCGCAGTCCTAGATAATCACAAGAGATGGCGCAGACCCCTTGTGATCTCGGGTCAACGGCTGTCAGTACTGGGAGTTTTTAGCATGCTTCTAATGACTGGGACGAGTGGGGCTATGATTACTCTGGCGGCACGCGCGTCAATGTCCGCCAATGCACAAGTGATATCGGTTTTACGGTTAATCGGCGCAACTGACACTTATATTGCTTCTGCCTTTATGCGCCGCTTTACACTTCGCGCACTGGTCGGCTCCACAATCGGGACTGCCTCCGCCGCCTCTATAATATATCTATTTTTTAATGAAGGCCAAGCACAACCGTCTATTTTGACCGATTTTGGATTTCAAAGTACTGAGTGGCTTTGGCTCATTTTAATACCTCCGTTTTTTGGCACATTTTCTCTTTTGGTAACTTGGCGTGCAGCTCAAAATGTGTTGAGAGGTCTTACCTGATGGCATATACCCTGCAGTGGTTACGCTCCCTTACATTTATGGTGCAAATGTATCTAGTAATGCTAATTATGGGACTGTTTTTTTTTCCATGGGCTATTGTACACCGCCAAGGTGCTTATACAGGTGTGCGTATATATTGCCGTTGGGTTCGCTGGACAGCATCTTGGATGATCGGACTAACGTCAGAAATTCGTGGTAAGATTCCGAAAGGTGAGCTTTTAATCGCCGGAAAACATCAAAGCTTTTTCGATGTCATCATGATGGTTAGCGTTGTCGCAAAACCTAAATTTATTATGAAATCTTCTTTGATTTGGGCACCAATACTTGGACAATATGCTTTGCGGATTGGCTGTGTCCCAGTAGTGCGTGGAAAACGCTCGGAAGCTATCAAATTTATGATGGAGCAAGTCCAGCGTGGAACAGCTCCGGCAGGACAGTTGATTATATACCCGCAAGGTACACGAGTAGTCCCTGGCGATCGGATGCCATATAAAATTGGTACCGCCGTACTCTATAGAATTACAGGGCAAGTATGCATTCCCGCAGCCACAAACGTAGGCATCTTTTGGCCAAGATATGGAATTTATCGTTCGCCAGGACATGCCGTGGTTGAGTTTTTGCCGGCCATAGAACAAGGATTAGAAAAAGACGATTTTATGAATGTTTTGGAAGATACAATTGAAACTCGATCAAACGAATTGATGCAGGGGGCAGGATTTAATGGAATTTATAAAGACTTTAGACGAACTTAGAAAATTATATGGACGAGTTGGTGAGGCTGCCAATCGTAAGGTTTCGGATCACCTTACCCCCGTTTATTCGCAATGGATTACAGCTTCAAAGTTCTGCGTGATTTCAACTGTCGGGAAAAATGGCACAGACGGTAGTCCCCGCGGTGAAGATGGCCCCGTTGTTCGTATCGTTGACAAAAAAACCCTCCAAATGCCTGATTGGCGTGGTAACAATCGCATCGATAGTCTACGAAACATAATCCAAGATGACCGTGTCTCATTAATGTTCATGATTAGCGGTGTGAAGGACGTTGTACGGGTGAACGGGAACGCACGGCTCGTAAAAGACGAAAAATTACGCCAAAGCTTCGGACACGAAGGAAATAGCCCAACATGCATCATCCAAATTTCAATCTTGGAAGTCTACGTTCACTGTCCCAAGTCTATCCTCCGTTCACAACTTTGGAATATAGATGAGACCGTAAAAGTGCCAACGATCGGCGAAATACTTGCAGAAGTGACTCAAAACAAATTTGTGGGGGAAAAGTTCGACCTGGATCTCTCAGAACGTGTAAAAACAACGCTCTGGACTTAAAGAACCTTTTTAGGTTTCCCGTCCGAAACATTAAACTCAGTCTGCGCCGCAAGCGACAGCAAAAATGTCGTAATCGCTAGCAAGTCTTAAAAGCCCATGCTTATATGCAGTGCTAACAGAACAGCTTGGGCAAAAGGAAAAGTGATCATGGGTTTCAAATCAGATATCGAAATTGCCAGAGAGGCAAAAAAACTATCAATTCAGGACATTGGCGCTCGACTTGATATTCCGCAGGAACATCTACTACCTTACGGTCATGACAAGGCTAAAGTCAGCCAAGAATTCATAAATTCAGTTCAAGGCAAAGACAACGGCAAACTGATTCTCGTCACAGCTATAAACCCAACCCCTGCCGGTGAAGGAAAAACCACAACTACAGTAGGCCTTGGCGATGGTCTTAATAAAATTGGCAAACGCGCGGCAATTTGCATCCGAGAAGCATCGCTAGGGCCTTGCTTTGGTATGAAAGGTGGAGCTGCCGGCGGCGGTTTTGCTCAAGTAGTACCAATGGAGGAAATGAACCTACACTTCACTGGAGATTTTCATGCAATAACCTCCGCACATAACTTGCTTTCAGCGATGATTGACAATCACATTTACTGGGGCAACAGTCTTGAAATTGATCAACGCCGTGTCACTTGGCGGCGAGTGATGGATATGAATGACCGTGCTTTACGCGATGTTGTGACTAGTCTCGGCGGAGTGTCAAATGGCTACCCCCGTCAAACCGGCTTTGATATCACAGTAGCTTCCGAAGTAATGGCAATTCTCTGTCTTGCCACTTCACTGAACGACCTACAAAATCGCCTTGGCAATATCATCGTTGCCTATCGTCGCGATAAAACTCCAGTATTTTGCCGAGATATCAAAGCAGACGGTGCAATGACCGTTTTGTTGAAAGACGCCATGCAACCCAATTTAGTGCAGACCCTAGAAAACAACCCTGCCTTTGTTCATGGTGGTCCTTTTGCAAATATAGCTCACGGATGTAACTCTGTCATGGCTACAGCGACCGCGCTCAAAATTGCTGATTATGTAGTAACTGAAGCGGGTTTTGGCGCAGATCTTGGTGCTGAAAAATTTATGAATATCAAATGTCGCAAAACAGGTCTTAGCCCTTCTGTCGTTGTCTTAGTGGCAACGATTCGAGCTATGAAGATGAACGGCGGTATCGCTAAGAAAGACCTCGGCCTCGAAAACATTGACGCGGTCAAAGCCGGCTGCCCAAATCTTGGCCGTCATATCGAAAACGTAAAGAGTTTTGGTGTCCCGGTAGTTGTTGCGATCAATCATTTCGTCACGGATACTAGCGCCGAAGTGCAGACTGTGAAGGAATATGTTTCTGAATTGGGTTCGGAAGCTATCCTTTGCCAGCACTGGGAAAAAGGCTCACAAGGCATCGTGGAGCTGGCAAGCCGCGTTGCGGAAATTGCTGATGCGGAAATGGCAAATTTTTCCCCAATCTACAAGGACGATATTTCACTGTTTGAAAAAATTGAAATCGTAGCAAAACGTATCTATCGTGCAGACGCAGTTCTCGCAGACGCTAAAACACGGAACCAGTTGAAGGAATGGGAGGCTGCAGGATACGGCACTCTACCTGTTTGTATGGCTAAGACACAATACAGCTTTACGACTGATCCAAATCTCCGCGGTGCACCGGATGGACATTCAGTGCCAATTCGAGAAGTCCGCCTTAGCGCTGGAGCAGGATTTGTAGTTGTAATCTGTGGAGAGATCATGACCATGCCTGGTCTGCCCTCTATTCCGGCTTCAGAGGGGATCATGCTTAACGATCTTGGCTATATCGAAGGACTTTTTTAACTCGGAAAATGATTTTTTGATCAGATTTTTTAAGAAACCATACCAATATCACATAGGAAGGGGAGCAGCTGTGCCAGCTCATATAATTGACGGGAAAACTTTTGCTGCTTCAGTTCGCGGAAAAGTTGCTAAACATGTTTCACAGCTTAGAGAAATCCATATGACCAAGCCGGGCCTTGCTGTGGTCCTTGTTGGAGAAGATCCTGCTAGTCAGGTTTATGTCCGCTCAAAAGGTAAGCAGACCGTTGAAGTGGGAATGAAAAGTATTGAACACAAGCTCGATGCATCCACTTCAGAAAAAGTTTTACTTGCCCTTATTGAAAAGCTGAACACCGACACTGAAATTCACGGAATACTTGTACAGCTTCCTTTGCCTAAACATCTTGACGAAGATATGATCATTAACTCCATTGATCCAGCAAAGGATGTAGATGGCTTCCATATCTCAAATGTAGGTCTTCTCGGGACGGGCCAAAAGTCAATGGTACCATGTACACCACTGGGATGTTTGATGATGCTCAGAGATTATCACGGATCACTTTCTGGAATGGACGCAGTTGTTATCGGACGATCTAATATTGTTGGGAAACCTATGGCGCAGTTGCTTCTCGGAGATAGCTGCACAGTAACACTAGCACATAGTCGAACTAAAAATCTGCCTGAAGTTATACAAAGAGCTGATATCGTGGTTGCAGCAGTCGGACGCCCTCAGATGGTGATAGGAGATTGGATCAAACCGGGCGCGACCGTTATTGATGTAGGAATTAATCGTATCGAAAAGGCCGGTGGTGGGACGCGTCTTGTTGGTGATGCAGATTTTGCAAGTTGCTCCTCTGTTGCGGGTGCTATAACACCAGTACCCGGAGGAGTGGGGCCAATGACTATTGCCTGTTTGCTCGCAAATACTGTTACAGCATGCTACCGCATAAACGGTCTTGAAGAACCAGGAGAATTTACAGCATAAATAATATTATTAGCGTGGCATTGGAATAGGACGCGATTTTTTTCCGGTCAGAATTGCAAGGGCGTTAGGTAGCATAAGTTCTAGAAGTTTCACCGATTGGGTTTTTAGCCCCCCAGTAAAAGTTCCAAACGCTGGTAAAACCACTCTGTTTTCATCCAGGAGAAAACACGGTTTTGAATAGTGCCGTCCACGGAGGCTAATCTGAGCTTTTGGGTGGTAATGGCCTGCCACCTCCCAGCTTTGACTTGAGTTAGGTATATGTCGGAAAGTCAGTGGTGGAATATGTAATTGCTTTAAATGGGTTCCACCAATATTCATAGGCCCAGGATCGTGATTGCCCTCAATCCAGATCCAGCAACGTCCCGCTTGCAACCTATTCAGCCATGATACTTCATCTTCAAGTAAGCTTGATTCTACTTCTAGATCATCAAAACTATCCCCAAGGCATACAATCGTTTGAGCTGCAGACAGCATAATATCGGTTTGCAGGCGGTATAGCGTATCCTTAACTTCATATGGTGGCAGAACTGGTCCACCCCGCCGCAAAAGGCGGCTAGATTTTCCTAGATGAAGGTCTGATACACAAATTAAGTCCTTTTCAGGCCAAAATAGTGCACCTGACCCAAAAGCAATAAGATCAGCGCCTGCAAGCGTAAAGTGATATCCATCCATAATTTCTTACCGGGCAGAAAACCCAGTCCTTAACAAACTTTTATTTTTAAGCCGGCTTCTTCAATTAAAAGTTCGCTCTCTTCAACAAGCATTCGCTCGATAGCTTGCCCTTCAATCGGCACGCGACCAGCTTCGAGAAACAACGGAGCCGAGAGCGGTGAAAGCTTTCTTAGACGCTTATGTTCTATCCTGCCTCCAACATTCGTAAGCATTTGGCGAATGCGTGAAAAATCAACCAGACCACTCATCGCATCTGCCCGGGTCATTCGCATCATAAGATGATCTGGTTCAAACTTACGCAGTGTTTCATAGATTATGTCGGAAGAAAAAGTCGCCTGCCGTCCACTTTTACGCTGCCCAGGAAAATTGCGCTCTATTAAACCTGAAATAGTTGCAACGGCTCGAAAGCTACGCTTCATCAAAGCGTTTTCTGCAAGCCAGCCATCCATACCACTTTCAAATTCACTAAGCGAAAATAAGGACTTTGGGTCTAACACCTCTTCCAATCCCCAAATTAGCGTTGCATAGTCAGTTGCAACAAAGCCAAGGGGCGCTAACCCCTTTGTCTCAAGTTGCTTACTGATCAAAAGGCCCAGTGTTTGCTGCGCATTCCTGCCAATGAACCCGTAGATGCAGAGGTGATGACGTCCCTGGCGCGGAAAAGTTTCAACCAAAAGGGATCTCCGTTTAGGTAGTATTGAAAGGTCGTCCTGAAGTTGTAACCAATTCTTTGTCTCCTGCGGAAGTCCTTCCCAGTTCTTTTCTTCAAACAGTTTAAGAATTCGATTGCACAGTAGTGTAGAAGTTGCAAATTTTGTCCCCGTAAACGTTGCAATCTTTGGTTGTTTATCCGATTTACGGCTAACTTCTACTATCATTTCTCGCAGATTTTCAAAACGTACAACTTCACCACCAATGAGGAACGTATCTCCTGGCGTAAGCGATGCTGCGAATAATTCTTCGATTTCTCCAAGCGGCTTACCACCCCTCTTTCGTTGAAGTCGTACTTTTAAAGTGTCCGTGTCCTGAATTGTGCCCACATTCAAGCGAATGCGCTGAGCTGAACGAGGATCCCGCAGAACATATTGACCATCTGGACGACAGATTATTCTTTGCCAACGGTCATATTTACGCAAAGCGTAACCGCCGTTTATGCAAAATGCCATGCACTCGTCAAAATCCGCACGCCTTAAAGATCGGTAGCTACCAGTTGCCCGGACCTCCTTAAATAGAACATCTGTAAGAAAAGGGCCTGAGCAAGCAACCAGTAATATATGCTGACACAACACATCCAAAGGCCCAGCACCTTTCGGCTCACCGTCAAGATCATTTTCACGGACCGCCTCAAGCGCAGCAATGCATTCGACCGTTTCAAACCTGTTTGCCGGTACAATGATTGCTTTTGATGGAGCGTTATATTGATGGTTCGCGCGCCCAATCCTTTGAACTAACCTTTTGACATTCTTTGGAGCTCCAATCTGAATAACTAAATCGACATCTCCCCAATCAATTCCGAGATCAAGGCTGCCTGTGCACACTACCGCCCTGAGTTCTCCGTTCACCATCGCCTGCTCTACCTTCTGGCGTTGCTCACGGTCAAGGCTGGCATGGTGAATAGCAATTGGCAGAACCTCTTCATTTTGGAGCCACAACTCATGAAAAAAGATTTCTGCTTGTGCGCGTGTATTGTGAAAGATCAGTGTGGTATTATGGTTTCGGACTTGTTCCAGCACTTGGGGAATTGCATATCTGCCGCCAGCTCCAGCCCAAGGTAAATTTTCTAAAGGTTCTAGCATTTGTATATTGGGAGTAGGTCCTGGATCTGCGAAATGAATAAGGCACTCTTGCGGGCTGAGTGTAAGAAATGTTGCGATTGCTTCAGGGTCTTCCACCGTTGCAGACAATCCAACACGACGAACTTCCGGTGCCAAAGCTTGGACACGGCTCAGTGCCAGCATGAGTTGGTCGCCACGCTTTGTCTCCGCTAGCGCATGAATTTCGTCCACAATCACCCTTCTTAATCCTGCAAAAATTCGAGGCGCATCCTCGAAAGAAATTAAAAGTGCGAGGCTCTCAGGCGTTGTCAAGAGAATATCAGGTGGAGCAACCCGCTGGCGGCGTTTGACATAAGATGAGGTGTCGCCTGTCCTGTCCTCGACTTTTATTTCAAGGCCAATTTCTTCTAAGGGAACAGTCAAATTACGTTTAATATCTGCTGCTAGGGATTTTAATGGGGAAATATAAAGCGTGTGAAGACAGTGACTTCGTTTCTGCTCGAGCTCCATTAGACTAGGTAAAAATCCTGCCAACGTTTTGCCTGCTCCAGTTGGAGCAATAAGAAGTTGAGCAATTTGGTGACGGCTTCGCAACATAGCAATCTGATGTGGGAAAAGTTGCCAGTTTTTTCCAACAAGCCATTTCGATATATTTCTTGAGATCTCTATTTTAAGGTGCCACTCTCTTTTATATGCGAATAGATATGCCGTTGCTGCGGTTTTCAAAATACGACCAAATATTTCTTTCGTTAGACACTCAGTGAACTAAGGTTTTTGGAAAATTTAAAAATCACACAGTTATAATTTTCAAGTGTACTAAAAAAGTAAATAATTTGCATCTAGTCAGTAGACTTTATTATTAGCAATTACTCCGCGAAAACCATCCATTAATTAAAACAACTCAAACAATTTTTGCCAAAGTTGCAGCCTGAATTTCTGCTAAACTCACACCATCGGCGGTTTCTACAATGTGAAGCCCGCCCTCGACAACGTCCAGTACGCCTAAATTTGTAATAATGCGATCAACTACTCGCTGCCCAGTAAGTGGCAAAGTACAATTAGGCAACAATTTACTTTCGCCATGCTTGTTCGTGTGATCCATAACCACAACAACGCGCCCAACTCCAGCCACAAGATCCATAGCTCCTCCCATCCCTTTTACGAGCTTACCTGGGATCATCCAATTGGCCAAATCACCTTTTTCCGACACTTCCATCGCACCTAGAATGGCCATAGCTATCTTACCACCACGGATCATGCCAAAACTTGTCGCGCTATCAAAATACGCCGTTTGAGGGAGTTCGGTAATAGTTTGCTTGCCAGCATTTATAAGATCGGGGTCCTCTTCACCATCAATTGGGAACGGACCGGTCCCAAGCATACCATTTTCGGATTGCAGTGTAACTTCAATTCCGTCCGGTATGTAATTACTCACCAATGTCGGAATACCTATGCCCAGGTTCACATACCACCCGTCTTCCAGTTCATGGGCCGCTCTTGCAGCCATTTGATTACGGTCCCACATAGATTGTTTCCTTATACGGCTGGTCGGGTTGTGCGTTGCTCAATGCGCTTTTCATGATCTCCTTGGATCAACCGGTGCACATAAATACCAGGTAGATGAACGTGATCAGGATCGAAGGTCCCCGTTGGTACGATTTCTTCAACCTCGACAACGCATACCTTTCCGCTCATAGCGGCGGGTGGATTAAAATTACGGGCTGTTTTACGGAAAATCAGATTCCCGGTTTCATCCGCTTTCCAGGCCTTTACAATCGAAAGATCTGCAAAAAGGCCTGTTTCCATTATATAAGTTTCACCACCGAAATCTTTATGATCTTTACCTTCCGCAATAACCGTTCCAACACCAGTTTTCGTAAAAAAGCCAGGAATGCCGCATCCACCTGCGCGAAGGCGTTCTGCTAATGTCCCCTGTGGATTGAACTCAAGCTCCAACTCACCGGAAAGATATTGACGCATAAACTCCGCGTTTTCCCCGACATACGAGCTAATCATTTTTTTAACCTGCCGAGTTTGCAAAAGAATTCCTATGCCAAAATCATCCACGCCAGCGTTATTTGAAGCAAACGTTAATTCTTTGGTTCCAGCCTCTTTAATCGCCTGTAATAAAAGCTCTGGTATACCACAAAGACCAAAACCACCGGCTGCAATGAACATATCATCAAAAAGTAATCCGTCTAAAGCCTCTTTAGCTGATGGATAGATCTTCTTCATCGCACATTTTTCCCTATTTATTTGAAAGAGGTGTCGCCCGACTTGCCAGAAGAGTCAATTATAAGAAAGTAGTACACCTGTAATATTTTTATTTGCGCGCTGCTTTTTTCTTTTTCACCACTGCCTTTTTTCTGCCTTTTTTTTGTGCCTTTTCTGCAATTAACGCAACAGCCAAATCTAGTGTCACATCACTCGGAGAAATATCTTTGGGCAGCGTTGCATTTATTTTTTCATGCTTAACGTAAGGACCATAACGTCCTTCAAACACGTTTACGGTTCCACCCTCGTTTGGATGTTCACCAAGTTCGCGAATTGGTTTTGCTGGCCCGCGTCCGCCGCGTGCCCCGTTGGTGGCAGCTTTGCGAGCAAGTTCCTCTACTGCTCGGTTCATCCCGATGGTAAAAACGTCATTAACTTCTTTTATATTAGCGTAGATACGTCCGTGTTTCACAAAAGGGCCGTAACGACCAATACCTGCCTCAACCACCTCTCCATCTTCCGGGTGAGGGCCAATCTGTCGCGGCAAACTTAGAAGCATAAGCGCCTTTTCCAGATCCATGTCTGATGCTTGCCATCCTTTAGGCAGACTTGCACGTGGCGGCTTTGGTATGTCATCACTGGCTTCACCACGCTGTACATAGGTGCCAAAGCGACCAGAACGTAAGCTGATCTCATCACCACTGTGTTCACCCAGAATTTTGTCATCAGTGTCCTGTTGGCCCCCAATTCGGCGCGTATATCTGCATTCTGGATAATTACCACAACCAACGAAGCCGCCTGTACGAGACGTCTTAAGATGAAGCTTTCCAACTCCGCAGAGCGGACAACTGCGAGGATCACCGCCGTCTTCACGCGGTGGGTAAAGCTGAGGTGCAAGTGCATCGTCCAGCACATCCAAAACTTCTGAGATTCGCAAATCTGATGTTTCTGAAATAGATGCAGAAAAGTCTCTCCAAAAATTGGACAAGACGTCTTTGTAATGCTCATCACCAGAACTTATGTTATCTAACTGACTCTCTAGCGCCGCCGTAAAGTCGTATTCAACATACCTTTTAAAAAAATTTAGTAGGAAGATGGTAACAATCCGCCCTTTATCTTCTGGAATGAGGCGGTTTTGATCTTTACGCACGTATTCCCGGTCTTGGATCGTTGTTACAATACTGGCATAGGTAGAGGGGCGACCGATGCCCAGCTCTTCCATTTTTTTGACTAACGTGGCCTCCGTATAGCGTGGAGGCGGCTGTGTGAAATGCTGCTCAGGTGTAATTGCAAGTTTTTTGATGCTCTCACCGGCCGTCAGCTGTGGCAACAACTTGTCATCCCCATCACCGGCAGAGTCATCGCGTCCCTCCTCATAAACTTTAAGGAAGCCATCAAATAAAATAACCTGGCCGCTCGCACGCAATACCACCTGACCATCTTGGCTTTTTATATCAGCAATCGTGCGTTCGAGTTTTGCACCCGCCATTTGGCAGGCGAAAGTGCGCTTCCAGATAAGATCGTATAATTTGCGCTGATCTGTGTCCTTCAGCTTTAAGCTCGCGGCATCTTTAATAGCGTGGGTCGGACGGATACATTCGTGCGCTTCTTGAGCATTTTTAGCTTTATTTTTATACATACGTGGACTGACTGGTAAATATTCTGTTCCAAATCGCGCTTCAATCGCTTCCCGCGTTGCCATAACGGCTTCAGGTGCCATATCGATGCCGTCAGTCCGCATGTAGGTTATATGGCCCGCTTCATACAATCGTTGCGCGATTGACATAGTCTGCCGAGCGCCCATACCAAATTTCCTAGAAGCCTCTTGCTGCAGCGTTGATGTCATGAAAGGTGCAGAAGGATTACGGCTTACGGGCTTCGCCTCAACACTATCAACAATTAGATCACGGCTGCGTACTGCTTGGACCGCAAGCTCGGCCTGCATCTCGTTTTCAAGGTCAAATTTTTCGAGTTTTTTACCCGCCAAACTAAATAGCTTTGCTTCAAGCTCTTTTCCTCGCACAGAACTAAGCGAGGCTTTTACAGTCCAGTACTCTTGAGGCTTAAAATCCTCAATTTCAGATTCACGTTCAACGATCAGCCGCAAACAAACAGACTGAACTCGTCCAGCAGAACGCGCGCCTGGTAATTTACGCCAAAGGACCGGCGAAAGATTGAAGCCTACAAGATAATCCAAAGCACGGCGCGCGAGATAAGCATCCACGAGAGGTGTATCAACGTTACGGGGATTTTTCATTGCCTCTGTGATAGCAGATTTCGTGATGGCATTAAAAACAACTCTACTGACTGGCGTGTCTTTCTTGATTGTTCGACGTTTACGCAGGGCATCCTCAAGATGCCAGCTAATTGCCTCACCTTCACGATCTGGATCGGTGGCTAGAATTAAACAATTATCGTCCTTGAGTGCATCGGAAATAGCTTTAAGATGCTTCCGACTGTCAGTTGCCACTTCCCAAGTCATTTCAAAGCCGTTTTCTGTATCAACAGAACCGTCTCTAGGCGGTAGATCTCGGATATGCCCATAAGATGCCAGTACGGTGTAGTCTGGCCCAAGATATTTGTTGATTGTCTTCGCTTTTGCGGGAGACTCAACAATCACAACAGGCATGTTAATTCCTTCCGAGTCAAAATTATCTCACTAGCCGCGGAACATGCGGGGAAATTTTCTCATTTGTCAATGGAACTCAAAGAGACAAATTTTGCGAGTTGACGAAAAATATTTTAAGTGCCTTTACCAGAGATTTACAGTTACTTTTTCACAATCAGTCGGACGCGCCACCTACAGTGAGACCGCCAATCATAAGTGTTGGCTGTCCGACACCCACAGGTACCCACTGCCCTTGCTTTCCACAATTTCCCATTCCAGGATCTAATTCCATATTATTTCCGACTGCACGAATTTTTTTTAATGCCGTTGCTCCATCGCCAATTAGGGTAGCGCCGTTTATTGGTCGGCCTATCTTACCACCTTTAACCCTGTAAGCTTCAGTGCAAGAAAAAACAAACTTTCCATTTGTAATATCAACTTGACCACCACCAAATCCAACAGCGTATATTCCATCCTTTAGATCAGCCAGAATATCTTCGGGGGCAACTTTGCCACCTATCATATAAGTATTAGTCATACGCGGCATGGGTACATGCGCAAAACTCTGGCGCCGTCCGTTGCCAGTGGGTTTTACCCCCATGAGGCGCGCATTTTGTCTATCCTGCATGTAGCCAACGAGTATACCATCTTCTACAAGCACATTTTTTCCAGATGGCGTTCCTTCATCATCTATATTGATAGATCCGCGGCGCTCCGGGAGCGTACCATCGTCAAATACGGTTACTTCTGATGCAGCAATTTTTTTCCCCATAAGGCCAGCAAAAGCGCTCGATCCTTTACGATTAAAGTCCCCCTCTAGACCATGTCCGATGGCCTCGTGAAGTAAAATACCCGGCCAACCGGGACCCAACACAACGTCCATCGTTCCGGCCGGAGCTGGCACTGCGTCTAAATTTAAAACTGCAATTCTCAGAGCTTCCCGCACCTTGGCTTGCCAGGCATCAGTTTGAACAAGCCTACAAAGGTCAAACCGACCGCCTCCCCCGCAATAACCAGATTCGCGACGTCCTTTGTCATCAACGATAACAGAAATATTTAAGCTACACATGGGTCTGACATCACTTAACAGAGCAGCATCAGGCCGTAAGATTACAACCTCCTTACATCCTGCCGATAGTGAAACGCTTACTTGAACAACACGCTTATCGAGAGCGCGAGCAAAGTCATTAATTTCTTTTATCAAATCTAATTTAGAGCCAAAAGGGACATCCTCCATAGGGTTTTGGGGCCGATAGAGGCTTTTGTTTGCTAGATCGGGTGCATCGGCCAAAATCCCACCGCCTGACTTTGTAGCCAGGGTTACTATACCTTCAGCCCGCTTGAGAGCAGGTTCCGAAATTTCAGTAGAATGTGCGTAACCAGTGATTGCTCCATTAACTGCACGTAAGCCAAAGCCTTCCTTGGCATCATAACTGGCTTTTTTCAAACTTTGATCATCATAAA
>CACPHA010000026.1 GCA_902633655.1 Paracoccaceae bacterium | reverse complement strand
TAATTTATTGATTTTAATGCAAGCCCTTCTTGCCGCTGCTAGTATTGACTATTACTTCAAGGAGCTTCTGACGTCTTGTTTGATTTATTTTTGGGATGTGCCTCCCAATCTTCTTTTGTAATCGGCGTGCAGCCATTTTGAGTACGCCAAATCAAGCCATCCTTTTTTTCTGATGACCACAGTATTGCTTCGCAACTACCATCGGGCGCAAGCGTGTAAAAATGCTCAACGAGAATATCTTCATTTTCATAAATTAAAGTTGGGTACAACTGTTGGTATTCGGTCATGTATTTGACCGTGCGATCGTAATCATAATTCGCTAGGGTAATTGTTCGTCCACTTGCGTGGAGATATACTTGGTAGTCTTCATGAAAACACGATAAGTAAGTTTCTACATCTTTGGCGAACCAAGCACCCCTGTATTTTTCGTAAATCAGGCTCACGGTATTATCCTGTTAAATTTATTGAATATAAACAGTTTTTGGAGCGGGCGATGAGATTCGAACTCACGACATTCACCTTGGCAAGGTGACGCTCTACCCCTGAGCTACGCCCGCATTCCATAGGGTATATCGGGTTAGATATTTCAGAATGATGATCTACGCAAGAGGCGGTCAGGAAGATTCTGATCAAAAATGAATTGCCATATAACCGATCAGGAAGATTCTGATCACATATGTATCAATAATGTGACTTCTGGAAGATTTCAGGAAGATTATTGAAAAAAGTGCCATCAGCTCAGGAAGATTTGAGGAAGATTGCACTTCGCCGAGTTATCTGTACAGGAAGATTACCCCACAAGATACTGTAATATTTGACTAAAAGCGGCTTTGATTTTTTGTAAAATCTTAAAGTCGTTTCCTTGGCAACGAAGAGCTCTACCACTGAGCTACGCCCACTCTATTAGTAACTATTAGGTTTCGTGTGATCCTTGCCAACGTGGTAACGAAGTATTTATTTCAGAAAGCAGCTGCAAGCAAAAAATAAACTGACCCGTTTTACTCATCTACATTCTTCCGCGGCGTGTGTGCGGTACTCATAGCTATAGCGCTATTTCCAACGTAGATTATTTGAGTGCGAATAACGCCTTTTGCACCGCATTTGGTACAGCAAGCGGCCTTCTCAACTTGGTCAACTGTTATGTCTGGACGAAAGACTTCAATCAGTTCTTTTACGGGCAGCAAATTCCAATGGGTACAAAGGCACGTTGGGGAAACGCGGTTATAAGTTATTGATGAAAGTGGAGTCATGTTCATGTTCGGTCTCATGGTGAATTGATGTCAATAATCAGTTTGGTAAGAAATGACATTTTAACATGAACAATTCGGCATAGAATTTTGACACGTCTCACCATTTATTCATAGCTGAATGAAAATTGGTAAGAAGTGCTAACATTTCTGCATATTCTTACCAATGGTACTGGTAAGAAGGTATTGAAAAAACATCATAACATACTGAAATTATGATATAAAAACTATTTAAACATTTACTTTGCAAGGTAGCACTTTACCCCTGATCTAAGCATGCGTTCTTTACGGCGCAGAGCTAATTATTACAGTTTGCCAGCTTGCTAAAGACTGCCTGGTGAAATTTTCCATTAATCACATTTAATTTTTAGACTTATAAAGCTTCATTTTTCGTTTACAGTAGCTATCAATACGTCAACTGCAAGAGTTCTATCTTCATAAACAAACAGGGGATTAATCTCTAATTCCCTCACTAGGCTTTCGTGATTTTGGACAAAGAGACATAGTGATGCGATTTTACTGGCTATATTTCTAATGTCTGCTTTTGGTTTTCCGCGAAAACCGTTTAATAGCTTACAAATTTTCAAAGAGCATATCGCTTTCTCAATTTGGTTTGCATTGGTCGGAAGCAACAGGGTTTTGCTATCTTCCAATAACTCGACCAAAATACCACCACTTCCAATCGTAAGGGCCCAGCCGAATTGTTGGTCTTGATGCAGACCTATAATTAGTTCAGCCAAAGGCGGCACGGCCATTTTTTCGATGAGAAAATTATCAGTAATCGCTTTTCTATCGTATTGAGCAACTGATGCACGGATCTCTGAAATAGCCCTTTCCAAGTCAGGTATATTTGTAATTCCCAGTTTTACTGCTCCTGCCTCGGTTTTGTGCGGAAGCTTTGAACTCATCATTTTAAGCGCGATTGGGAAGCCAAGAATTTTAGCAGCCTCGGCACACTGTGCTCTATTGACCATTCGACCACTTGGGATTGAAATGCCTGACGCGGAGAGTAGAGATTTTCCCTCTGCTTCGCTCAAATAGGAAAAATCGTGATCAAACATAGTATTAGGACTTATTTGAGGCAGTGGTGACTTTAGTATAGTACTGCGCTGCTGTTCCCATTTGGCAACTTGCTGTATCGCATTTAAACACTCATGAATGCCCTGCATGGGAGCAACACCTTTAGATATTAAATGTTCACGCGTTTCTTGATCAAGGTTTTCTGGCAGCGTTGCACAAATCGCGGCAGGCACGCCGAATTTTTGCGCAGCCCGTCCAAAAGCGTCTGCATCATTAAGGTAGAAAACCTTGCTTTCATCAAGCTCTTTTGCCGGGTAGTCTTGCACGAGTACTGTAGCATCAATATTGTTAATCCCGATTGCAGCTTCAAATACCTGTAAGGTAACGTCCGGTTGACCCCAAATCGGTGTAGTATAATCAAGTGGATTTGAGACTGTCGCAATTTCTGGCAGCAGTCGCCGCAAATTTTCAGTGTCAACATCTTCAAATGCTGGAAAATTTAGATCAATTTTTTCCCCATGGTCTGCAAGCATTGTAGCTCCGCCTCCGGAACAAGTGAAGCCAGCGATGCGATTGCCTTTGGGTGGTTTTACAACGCAGAGGTATTTTAAAGTTTCCAGAAATTGCGAAGGATTGTTGACGCTTATTACTCCGCAGCGTTCAAAAAGTGCGTCATAAAATGTATTTGATCCGGAAAGAGAACCTGTGTGGCTTACGGTCAGGCTGCGTCCTATATCAGACTTGCCGGTTTTCAGGGCAACAATTGCGGTACCAGTTTCAAGTGCCTTTAGCGCAGCTGCCTCGAACTTTGGAATATCTGATAATCCTTCAATATGGATCCCAATGGCACGGGTCTCCGGATGTTCACTTAGGAAATCAACGAAATCTTCTAAGCCCATCACGGCTTGATTGCCTGCAGAGATCATAAAAGTCATCGGCAATGATCTCTGGCTCATGGTAATATCTGAGGAAAACATACCACTTTGAGTGACAATTGCCGCTCCGTAACCTACACAATAACCACCGTGCGCAAAGGGCCAAAGAGCTATGTTATCCAAGTAGTTGATTATTCCATAACAGTTTGGACCAATAAGTGCCATATCGCCGACCGCTTCTGCAAGGTCCCGCTCTAGTTGGTTACCGGCGCTTCCAGCCTCTTTAAACCCTGCGGCGTAACAAACGATACCGCCTGCGCCCATTTCTGAAAGCTCTTTTATAGTTTGGATTACAAGTGCAGCTGGTATTGCAATAAAAACAGCGTCTGGCGGCTCTGGTAAATCCATCACAGACGTGTAGCAGGGTAAACCAGCCAATTCGTCGCGCTTTGGGTTGACTGGCCAATACTCACCGCTAAAACCTCTTCTGCGCGCCTCACCAATTGCTATTAAAGCATCTGCTCCACCGATAAACGCCACATGACGCGGAGAGATCATACGTTTGAAATTTTGTTTTTGATTGGGAGTCATGCTCCGAGTGGTCGCATAATAGATCGGGTGATAATATGACGTTGAATTTCACTCGTTCCATCCCATATGCGTTCAAGGCGGCTGTCACGCCAGAGCCTTTGAATAGGCATTTCTTCCATTAATCCCATACCACCAAATATCTGGACAGTGTCATCGGCGACCTTATGCAGCATTTCTGAGCAATAAACTTTGACCATAGCGGCATCCTTATCTTCCATCCTACTCTCATCCGCGCGACGCACGGCGTCCTCTACAATAAGGTCTGCCGTACGCAATCCAATTGCCATATCCGCTATCCGAAAGCCTGTTGCCTGAAAGCTCCCAATGGGTTTTCCAAACTGCTTCCGGTTGGCCGCCCATTCCGTAGCCATGTTCATCATACGCTCTGCTTTGCCGCAGCAAGTTGCACCAACCCAAATTCGCCCCATGCTGAGCCATTTACCAGACAGTTCGAGTCCACGGCCTTCTTCACCCAGAATCTGATTTGGACCTAGGCGTACGTTGTCAAAGCTCAGCTGAAAGGTCTTGTAGCCGCGATAACTCACGCATTTATTGCCTTCTCGACAATCAAATCCGGGCAGACCTACATCGACTAGGAAGGCGGTCACGCGTTTGCGCAGGCCGCGGTCGGTTTTGTCAACACCGGTGGCGGCAAAGACAATTGCGAAATCTGGCATGACTGGGCCCGAAATAAAGTGCTTCGAACCGTTTAAAATCCAGTCATCACCATCCCTAGTTGCATTAGTTTTCATTCCCATTACATCAGATCCGGCTTCTGGTTCAGTAAGCGCGAAGAGCTCACGTTTTTCGCCGGAAACGCAAGGAGCCAGATATCGGTCGATTTGGTCACCATTACAGGCCAATAAAATTTCTGTTGGTCGCGCGATCCAACTGTGAAGCGCATGGGTGGTTTTCCCATATTCACGCTCGACAACCGACATAGCTTTGTAATTCAATCCTCCGCCACCTACTTCCTCTGGTAAATTTGATGCAAAAAGGCCAGCCCTCTTTGATCTAGCTTCGATTTGTTGACCTAGTTCAAGAGGAACTTCACCTGCGCGGTCAACCACCTCTTCATGCGGGTAAATTTCCTGCTCAAGAAAGGTCTGTACCGTTTTCAATAACAGTTCATTCTCATAGGATACTGTAATGTTCATCACTTTGCTCCAAATTTAATCTGCACCTCTGAGGGAAAGTTGAGTACGTGCTTCTTGCGGACTGAGCGCACGTGAACCCATACGCTCTAGAATTTCTATTGCGCGCGTGACTAGTTGCCCATTTGTTGCTAGCACACCTCGATCGAGGTAAATGTTGTCTTCGAGCCCAACCCGTATATTTCCGCCCATGGCCACCGCAGCCGCAGCCATTGGCATTTGCATTCGCGAAATTCCAAAACCTGCCCATTTGGCTTCCTTGGGTAAATGA
Source organism: Paracoccaceae bacterium (assembly GCA_902633655.1). GTDB lineage: Bacteria > Pseudomonadota > Alphaproteobacteria > Rhodobacterales > Rhodobacteraceae > LFER01. The sequence continues at coordinate 19,965 of CACPHA010000026.1, read as the reverse complement.
TCCTTCATTGCTTTCATAGTATCCACACTTTGGTCCGCGCCCCAAGGAATGCCAAGACAGATTTGAAACATTGGCGGTTCTAGAATTAAACCCTCATTTATCATCTGATTGGCAAAGCGTATGTGGCCCAATTCGAACACTTCCAGCTCGGGCTTGACGCCCCAATTTTTTGTCAGAGTGGCCATTTCCCTCAATATAGGTGGGGTTGAGATATAAATTTCATTTCCATTGCCAAAATTCAGTGTGCCACAATCAAGTGAACATATTTCAGGTTGACATTCCAGCACATGGGCAAGCCGTTCCTCAGCTGAGATCATATCGGTTCCGGGGCCTGGCATTGCAGGGTCTTCATCGGAAGGAACCCAATCACCGCCCATGCCTGCCGTGAGATTTATAATTACATCTGTACTACTATCGCGTACCCTGTCGACCACTTCTTTAAAAAGCAAAGGATCCCGCGAACCTTTACCTGTTTCTGGATCGCGTACGTGAATGTGTGCGACAGCTGCGCCTGCTTTGGCCGCATCTATTGCCGCTTCCGCAATCTCTTTGGGTGTTATGGGGACGTGTGAGCTTTTGCTTGTTGTATCACCGGCACCTGTGACCGCACAGGTTACTACAACTTCATAATTCATGGCTCTAATCCTTCTTAAACCTGCACATTATCTTGAATTGAAGATCAAACAAAAATATCGTTTATTCGTCATAATTATATCTTTGCTTGTCGAAAAATTAAGTGTGTGGCATGTTTTAGAAATCCGGTTTGGTAAACCTTGAAAAGGATAATGAATGACTCGCAATCTTTATTGTCTCTTGTTACCACGCTTCAATATGTATTCGCTCATGAATATTATCGAAGTCCCTCGCATTGCGAACTATCTCTCACCTACTCCCTTTTATCAGGTAAATCACATTTCTTTTGACGGAGAAGAAATTTTTGCAAGCAACAGAATGTCTGTAAACTGTGTCGTGCCACCTGAAAAACTGGAACGCAACGGTTTACTTTTTGTTGTTGGCAGCTGGGGCGCAGAAAGGTACGCGAACAAGAAACTCTTTTCATGGCTGAGGATACAGGCCCGACGTGGAATACAGATTTGTTCGGTCGAGCAAGGTGCTTATATATTGGCCCGAGCTGGTTTATTGAGTAATCGTAAGGCGACTACGCATTGGTCTTATATAGCGGGATTTCATGAACAGTTTCCTGATATTGATCTAAGTGAACAACTATTTACAGAAGATGGGCAAATCATTTGTTGCTCTGGCTCAACGGCGGGGATAGATCTCATGCTAAAGATCATCCGCGATCAGCACGGTGAAGCTTTGGCCGGCGAAATTTCAAATCAAGTAATGCATCATCCGGTCCGTTTGGGCAAGGACCCGCAGCGTAAAGCCTTGGGGCGAGGCCTAGAACAACTTGGCGCAGATGTGCGTTCAGCTATTGAGATCATTGAAGCGAATATATCAGAGCCTCTAAGCGTGCCAGAAATCTCACATCTGGCGGGTCTGTCACAACGACAGTTGGAGCGTCAATTTAAAAAATCAGTTGGATGCAGCATAGTGCAATTCGGTCTTCTTCTGAGGTTACAACATGCTCGTGTTCTTTTAATTTCCACCGATCTGGGTGTGCGGGAAATAGCCACTGCTTCGGGTTTCAACTCACTTTCCCACTTTTCGCATGCCTTCAAAAAATGTTTTGGTCGTAGGCCAAGTGCCAATCGTCTAGCTTGGCCCGAAGAGGACGTAGCGCCGCACTGGCCCGGGACTTTAGGGAGTTTTTTAGAAATGTTGAATGACCGGCATAAAAAAGCTTTTTTAAATGTAAGGATCGTTAATTAGTCTCCCGTATTGCACGTAATACAGCAACGATTTTCGCATCACGCTTCGCCGCCATATCCTCAAAACATTGGTCACCTGCAATTACATTACAGCCTTCCACCATCCTGTCGCGTAATTCTTTAGTTAACTCTGGCGCCTTCAACCGTGTCCAGGGAAGTTTTAGGGCTGGCCCAAATTGATCAAGGTTAGTTGCCATACCCCCTTCTCCACAAGCGACATGGAATGCCATGCACTGCCCTTGTACGGCCATTCGTGGTGCTGGCCCATTCATCAAGGCATTGTCTATATCGGCAGGAGTGGCTTCACCATTAGCCACCATATGTAATGCTTCGCGCCACAATGCTTCTTGAAGACGTGTCGCAACAAAGCCGGGAATTTCTTTCTTCATAATCAGGGGTGATTTCCCAGCTGCTTCGTAAAACTTGCCCGACCATTCCAAGGCGTTTGGTGAAGTTTTTTTTCCTCCCACGATTTCGACCAGCGGGAGAAGATATGGTGGGTTGAATGGATGGCCAATCACACAGCGTTCCGGAGTTGAACATTTCTGCTGTATATCGCTCATTGTAAGCCCAGACGTGGATGACCCAATTACAACATTTTCAGGTACAAGTTGACCAAGCTTCGAGTACAGATTTTGTTTTAATTCAAGTCTCTCTGGTGCACTCTCTTGAATAAAGTCACAATTTTGCACGGCGAGTTTCAAGTCATTTGTGATGGTAAGCCGATCCAATGAGGCTCCTTTATTGAGGCCAAGTTCAGTTAGACTTTTCCAACCTGTTCTAACAATCGCCTCAAATGCTTTACGCTCGGATTCATGATGAATATAGGCCGTGACATTGTATCCGCGTGCCAAAAAATGTGCGGCCCACCCAGCGCCTATTGGACCCGCCCCAATACTTGTTATGCGTTTAATAGAGTTGGGCTCCGGAAACATTCTTATTCGCCTTTGAAATTTGGTTCACGCTTTTCAACAAAGGCAGCAACGCCTTCAGCAGCATCGTCTGATTTAAGCATTTTTCTGTAGGTCGGCATTGGATCGGTGCGCATTTTATTGAAGGCTTTTTCAAGCGGGATACATTCAATTTCACGTTGCACTTCTTTCACGGATTGCATAGCCAGGGGTGCTGACCAAGCAATAGATGCCGCCCATTCCCTTGCCGTATCCATAAGAATTTCTTTGGGTACGACTTTGTTTACTAATCCGTAATGCGCAGCTTCAGTAGCTTTCATGCGCCGGCCTAAAAGAAACATTTCCGTCGCGATGTTATGGGGAATACGGCGGGGCAGGCGTTGCAAAGCACCCGCATCGGGCACAATTCCAAGTGGCATTTCGGGAAGGCCAAATTCAACATGATCAGCTGCTATGAGCAGGTCGCAGGCCATAGCCATTTCAAAGCCGCCACCGATGGCTAATCCGTTAATTGCTGCTATCACTGGCTTATTAAGGGTCCAATTTTCAGTTAGTCCTGTGAAACCACCATCACCATAGTCATCGGTTTCCCACCACTTATCAAGCTGCATTTCCCCATCATTTAGGGCTTTGAGATCCCAGCCAGCGGAAAAAATTCGCTCGCCACCTCCGGAGAGTATCGCCACGCGTAATTCTGGATCTTTTCGTAATTCTAGAAATGCCGCTGCGAGCGCTTGTGAAGTAGGCACATCAATTGCGTTAACCTTGCCGCGATTTAGCGTGACTTCAAGAACATGCCCATCTCTTTTTACCTGCACGTCATCTATCATTGTTCTGTCCTTAGCTAAATGCAGGGATAATTTCGTCGCAGAAAAGTTTCATTGATCGTTTCTGAGCTTCCATATTCATTCCCATGCTTGCGTAATAAATGAATTCATCTACTCCAAGCCTCTGATACCTATCTAATTTATCTATTACTGTGTCAGGAGATCCAAAGAGTAGATTTTCCTCCAACATATCTGGCTGAAATTGCTCTTTTCCCTGTAATTCATAAAGTGGTATCTTTTTAGCGAAACCGTTATTCACGTCTCCCATATTACGAAAAAGATTCTCGAATTGACCCAACACGGTCTGGATCGCACGAATAGCCTCATCTCTGTCCTCTTGATTGTCATAAACTGCCGCATGGCGCATCATTGCGAAAGTAGGACTAAAACCATTATTTGCCTTAGCAATGGCCTCATCCAACTGTTTTTTATAAAGCTCAGCTTCCTCAAAGCCACGCGTCAGCGGCCAACTCATGACATGACATTTTTCACGTAAGGCGTAGTCATATGTTATGGGGGAACGCGCTGCGACCCATACAGGAACCTCTGTTTGTACTGGTTTAGGGCAAGCGGTTGAGTTCGGAAATTTCCAGTAATCCCCATTGTGCTCAACATCCCCCTGCCATAAGGCCCGCACCACTGGTAACATTTCCTGCATATACCTCCATCCATCCGATTGTTTTAAGCCCGGATGCATACGGTCAAATTCCCGTTGATAGGCGCCTGATCCTATTCCAAATTCCAGACGCCCATCTGAAATAAGGTCAAGAAAGGCAGCTTCACCGGCCAGATTGATTGGATGCCAGTAGGCAGCATTTACAACTGCTGTCCCGAGTCGGATATTACTTGTTTCTTTGGCCCACCAGGTGAGGATTTGAAATGGATTTGGGGCGATGGTCATTTCCAACGCGTGGTGCTCTGCCGCCCAGACTATATTAAATCCACCATCCTCTGCCATTTGCACCATATCCAGGGTATGTCTAACGACCTCGCGCATATCTGTGGAGTCATCCATACGCTCGAGGTTTACAGCTAATTGAAACTTCATGTTCCTAACCTCATCAACGCATTACGAAAGGGTTGGTCATGGGGGCAGAAGATGTATTCATCCATATCGTTTTCGGGCGCGTGTAATCATACATAGCTTGAAAACCGCTTTCACGTCCATAACCAGAACCTTTGACACCACCAAATTCTGCAATTGGCGACACCACCCGATAAGTGTTGACCCATACTATGCCGGCCTCTACCGCTTTGGCAACCCGCAGTGAGCGGGCGCTGTCACGCGTGAATATACCGGCTGCTAAACCATGAACAGTATCATTCGCAAGTTTTATGACTTCTTCTTCAGTTCTAAAACGCATGACGCTCAATACAGGCCCAAACATCTCAGTATCTACGATATGCAAATCCTGCCTAGGGCAATCTATAATAGTAGGTTCATAATAGTTGCCGGACATCTTTTCGGGTCGATTTCCGCCACATAGGATTTTTCCGCCTTCTTCTACGGCCCGTGCAACTTCACGTTCTACGCAATCCAACTGGCCAGTGGTACACAAAGGACCCATTTGTGTTTCCTCCAGTAATGGATCGCCTATTAAAATGTTTTGGGCGACGGGAACCATAAGCTTTAAAAAGGTATCTGCGATATCTTCATGCAGATACAGTCTAGAGCCGGCAACACAGCTTTGCCCTGTAGCTCCAAAAATACCGGCAATAGAACCATTCACAGCACTTTCGATATCTGCATCTTCAAAAACAATGAATGGGGATTTACCACCCAATTCAAGTGAAACTTCGGCAAAATTTTCTGCTGAATTATGAAGGACATATTTAGCCGCGGTTGGGCCACCTGTAAAGGATATACGCGCTACTTTTGGATGTGTTGTCAGAGCCTTACCGCAAGGATCGCCGTGGCCTGTAATTATGTTTATTACGCCAGGGGGGAAACCGGCTCGTTCGACCAACTCGCCGAATTCCAGCATGGCAGCGGAGGCATGTTCAGAAGCTTTTAAAACTACTGTATTACCGGCTGCCAGGGCAGGTCCGATTTTAACAGCAACGAGAAAAAGTTGAGAATTCCAAGGAACGATCGCTGCAACGACTCCCAAGGGTTCACGATTGGTAAATACGAACATATCGGGCTTGTCGATTGGCAAAACATCGCCAGAAATTTTGTCTGCGCAGCCGGCATAGAATTGAAAAAATTCTGCAATATATTTTGCCTGCCAACGCGTTTCTTTAAGCATTTTTCCGGTGTCAATGCTTTCTGTACGGCCAAGGATCTCGGATTTTTCCGCCAATAGCCCGGCTAAATTTCTCAAACATGCACCTCTTTCTGTGGGCAGCATCTTAGACCATGAGCCAGTTTTAAATGCACGATATGCTGCTTGAACTGCGCGGTCTACATCGTCTTGAGTAGCCTCGGGCACTTCGCTCCAAACATTTCCAGTTGATGGATTTATGCTGTCAAAAGTTTTGCCATCAGAGGCACCAACCCATTCACCATCAATGAGCATTCTGTACGTCTGAATTTCTCCCATGTTTCCCTCCGGCAAAGTTATCGCTGATTCTCATTCTTGCGACTTCTTTTTAAAAGAAATGCGATTTTTCGGCACCGCATGGCGAAAATTAGGAGTTTTTGGCCCGATTAAACGGGCAAAACTGCTAATGCAACAATAACAAGCTGCTCTTATGATTGATATGTTTAAAGGAACAAGTTTTAGGGATTCGGGGAATTCAAAGGGCCCTATTCTCATTTTTATCCACGGACTTGGTCTGAATAAAGATGTCTGGCAATGGCAACTTCCTGCTTTGGAAAGGCACTATCGCCTTTTGACATACGATCTTTGGGGCCATGGAGAAAGTGCTCACCCAGAGGAATTACCGTCTTTGTCACTATTCAGCGAGCAGTTAAGAAACCTCATGGACCATAATGGTTTCAAAAAAGTGACACTCATTGGCTTTTCCCTTGGGGGTATGATTGCTAGGCGTGCAGCACAGGACATGCCTGAACGATTACATCGTTTGGTCATCCTCAATTCACCGCATGAAAGGACAACAGCGGCACAAGCAGCCATTGTGGCCCGAGTTGAACAAGCTCGTTTAGAAGGGCCAGCTGCAACGGTTGAAGCGGCTTTAGCTCGTTGGTTTACCGACACTTATCGTTTAGCTAATCCTGAAATAATGGTTTTGGTTCGCAGTTGGATCCTCGCAAACAAAAAATCATTCTATTACAAAAATTATCGGGTACTTGCTGATGGTATAGATGAAATCATTGGACCAAAACCGCCTATTGCATGCCCGACGCTAGTGATAACGGGGGATGAGGACTTTGGAAATGGGCCAGAGATGGCAACTAGAATTGCCGATGAAATAAAAGGTAGTGAGGTGGTTATTATGAAAGGTTTGCGTCATATGGCGTTGATAGAAGGCCAAGATAGAATAAATAGGCACATAACGGAATTTCTATGGAAGAATTAAACTCACGAATATGGATTAAAAATCTATTTGAGATAAGAAGACAAAATTTGGAAAGACAACGGTACAATGGACATCAGTAAGCTCAAAAAAGCATTTGGTAGTTTTGCGACCGGTGTCACTGTTGTTGCTACGTGTGAAGCCAACCACACCCCCCGTGGGTTTACAGCAAATTCCTTTTCATCGGTATCATTAGAGCCGCCCCTATTGCTGATTTGTATCGCAAAATCTGCCTTAAGCCTTGCTGTATTTAAAGAGGCGTCTTTCTTTTCGGTAAATATATTAAGTGAAACACAACGTGAGGTCGCCCGGGTATTTGCTTCCCAATCAGAGGAAAAGTTTGATTCTGTGCCATGGGAAAGCGGCTTTAAAAATGTTCCTTTACTGTCTGGATCGCTTGCCCGTTTTGTTTGCAAAACGGATCGGCATATAGAAGCTGGAGATCACACGATACTAATTGGTGAGGTCAAAGACTTTGATTACAAGAAAGGTAATCCGCTCAGCTATTTTCGAGGGCAATATGTTTCACTAACAAATAACCTGTAGAGTTTAGTTACACTTATCCCAAATGATGAAAAAGATGCCTTTATTTCTGATACTTGAGATTTTGCAACATCGAGCAAAAGTTTTGTGATTAAAAGCTATCCATTAGCAAAAAAACAGAGGGAGCCAAAATGTTACCAGAGCTCAGAAAAGTTGTAACTTTTGATGAAGACATACACCGTGAAGGCGGTCGTGCCGCAGAACCAGCTTTGCGGATTATTGGTGTTGCTGCAGTTGTAGCAAATCCCTGGGCAGGGCTTGGATATGTGGCAGACCTTTCTCCTGAAATTAAACGCCTGGCACCGGCACTGGGTGAAATGCTCACAGATAGGCTTATTACTCTGGCGGGCAGTGGCAAAGCAATTGAGGCCTATGGTAAGGCATGTGTTGCGGGTGTCAATTGCGAACTCGAACATGCATCTGCTCTTATCCACACCTTACAATTCGGAAACTTCTATCGTGAAGCAGTAGGCGCAAAAAGCTATCTTGGTTTCACCAATACACGAGGACCTGCCAATACCCAGATTGCCGTTCCTCTAATGGATAAACACGACACAGGTCGTCGTTCACATTATCTGACTGTCCAGTTTTCGATTTACGATGCACCTGCTGAAAACGAACTCGTTGTTGCATTAGGAGCTGCAACTGGCGGCCGCCCTCATCACCGAATTGGTGACAGATACTCAGATCTGGCAACAATTGGTCGGGCTGTTGATAATCCAGCTGGTATTTAGTATGAAAAAACTTGTTTTTAAAGAGCATATGGCCAACAGTTTTATCGGTTTATCGGTTTATCGGTTTATCGGTTTATCGGTTTATCGAATGGAGAGTTACGTCCAGAAAAGTACTATGGTTCTAATGAAAAATTGCACGTGATCGCCGTTTTGGCCGCATAAAAAATCACCTCATTTATTTAAAGGAATTATTATGGAATTGAGTGATGAGGTCAGGATAAATGCCTCAAAGGAACAAGTATATCAGGCTTAAAACGATCTTGGAATTTTGCAGCAGTGCATTCCGGGTTGTGAGGAGTTGATTAGGCATTCCGATACCAAACTATAAGCCAAAGTTGTTTTGAAAATTGGTCCGGTAAGGGCGAGGTTTTCGGGAAATATTGAACTTAACACGGATGGTGCTGCGGATAATTTTTCTCTTTTCGGAAAGGGTAACGGTGGTGCGGCAGGTTATGCAAAGGGTGGTGCAGACGTAACTCTTTTGTCTGATGGTGCGGAAACCATCTTGATGTATCAAGCGAGAGCAGAAATTGGTGGTAAAATTGCGCAATCAGGAAGCCGGTTGATTCAATGAACTGCCAAACAATTAGCTGGAAAATTCTTTGGTAGTTTTGTAGAGAAAAAAAGCAAAGAGCGGTATTTAAGGTTAGACGCGTATAGTTATTGCTTTATTCTAATTCTAACTTATTTTCTTGATTATATAACCACGATAACTGTCTGGCTATGCATCGAGTTTAAAGTAAGCGCTCTATTTCATCAAGTCAGACTAAGAGTTTTATTTCCACTTTTGTGATGAACAACCGAGATTTTTGAGACTAAATCTCATTTGAAATACCTCAATGCCAAGAACGGCAGAAATTTGGTTCGATTACGGTTCAACGAGTTGGGAACACTTGCAGATCTTATCATTCTTGTCCATAAAAGAACAGGTGTTTACAGTTTAAATGTAATCAGAAACATGCTCAACAAAAAGTTATTTTCTTGTAATGAGATGGTACCATGAACAGCGAAAATGTATCGTTAAATACTGAAATTGAAATATCGAATTTGTTTAAGGATCATGCCGACGGAAACTGTCTTTCGCGATCCTTTTACACATCTCGAGCCATATACGAAAGAGATATTGAGCGGTTTTGGAATGCTAGTTGGATATGGGTAGGGCATACGAGTCAATTACCAAATGCTGGCGACTTTTTTCTTTTTGAATATGGAAATGAATCGATCATCATTGTACGTGACCGCGACAAAGAGATTAATGCATTTTTAAATGTTTGCAAACATAGGGGTTCCAGAATTTGTCTTGAGCAGAATGGAAACCGACGTCTATTTGTTTGTCCATATCACGCTTGGACGTACGAATTAAATGGGGATTTGCGTTCAGCGCGCGAAATGGGCCCAAACTTTAATAGTAATAAATTTAGTTTGTTAAAAGCTAATGTAAGAATATTTTATGGTTTGATATTCGTTTGCACGGCAAATATTCCCCCAAATATTGAATTAGGATTGGCAAAGCTCGCTCCTCTTGTTGCTCCATTCCAACTTGAAAACCTAAAGATTGCTCACTCAGCTACGTATACAGTTCCTGCCAATTGGAAGCTCGCAGTAGAGAACTATATGGAGTGCTATCACTGCGCTCCATCGCACAAAGAATATGCAAAATCACATAGTATAAAAGACCCTGAACACCTCACCAAAGACCTTATAAATGCGTTACAAGAAAAATCTTTAGGTGTTGGCTTAAAATCAGAGATTATCAGTTTGAATACATTTTCAGATGATGTTTCCAAAATGGATTTTTACCATCGCCGCTACCCCCTATTTGAAGGTTATTTGACTGGAAGCCGTTCCGGGAAGCCAATTGCTCCGCTTTTAGGATGTCTTTCAGGGTTTGATGGTGGAGCGACAGACCTTCAAGTGGGAATTCTCAACAACTTCCTTATTTATTCTGACTATATGGTTGGTTATCGATTCATCCCAAGAGAATTGCAAAAAACCGACATGGAAATAGTTTGGTTTGTGAAAGCCGATGCCGTTGAAGATAAACATTATAATAAAACAGAGCTTACATGGCTTTGGGACGTTACTTCGCAGGATGATGAAAGAATTATCCGGCTTAATCAGAAAGGTGTAAATTCGTACTTTTATTCCCCTGGTCCACTTTCTACAATGGAATGGGGTATAAGCGCGTTCTATGCTGATTACCTTTCTAAACTGGTATCGGATTCCTGAGAACAATTTAATAATAGGCAGAATAAACAACAAATAGGAACAAATTTTAATGGGCACGATGGGCGACACTAAATCACATTTCAATGATCACTCTCAAGAAGTTTTGCGTCAATGGGATCAAAGCCATCAGTTTCATCCTTGGGCCGCGATGGATGACCCGCATGGATCTGACTATACGCTGATAGAAAAAGGGAAGGGCATTTACTTATGGGATAAAAGCGGGAAGCGCTATATAGATGGGCCTGGAGGCATGTGGTGCGCCCAGATTGGATACGGTCGAAAAGAAATGGCAGAGGCAATCTCCAATCAAGTTATGAAGCTGCCTTATGCTTCACCATGGACAAATACGACAGAGCCTTCGGCGGTGTTGGCGAAGAAAATTGCAGACATTGCACCGGCTGATCTCAACAATGTTTTTTTTACAACAGGCGGGTCTACCGCGGTTGATACTGCATTGAGGACTGTGCATTTTATGAACAACCGCTTAGGTCGTCCTGATAAAAAAATTGTTTTGGCTCGTGAAAAGGGGTATCATGGGGCAACTTACTTAGCGGCGACTGTAACTGGAAAGGAACGGGATAAATCGCGATTTGATATTGAAAGTCGGCTCGTAAGGTTCCTACCAGATGTCAACCCTTATAAACGGCCAGACGGGATGAGTGTATCTGCTTGGTGTGACGCAAAAGTGGCTGATCTTGAAAATGCAATTGCAAAAATTGGCGCTGACCGGATAGGCGGTTTCATTGCAGAACCTATTCTTTGCTCTGGGGGGGTAATTGTCCCTCCTGAAAGCTATCATAAGCGTACGTTAGAGATTTGTCGCAAATACGACATTCTTTATATTTCTGATGAGGTTGTCACAGCCTTTGGACGTCTTGGATATTGGTTTGCATCCAAAGATGTGTTTGACATCGAACCTGATATCATTACTTGCGCGAAAGGCCTTACATCAGGTTATTTGCCGCTTGGAGCATGTATAATTTCCGATCGTGTGATGGATCGAATGGTGAATTCGACCGATCTTGCTCTATTTTCTGCTGGTTATACATATTCTGCGCATCCCGTTTGTTGTGCAGCAGCGCTAAAAAATATAGAAATTTTCGAAAATGAGCGCATTCTTGAGCATGTAAAAAAAATAACACCGCACTTCCAAAACCGCCTGGAGGCCCTTGCTGATCATAGGGTTGTGGGAAATGTTCGAGGCATGGGTCTTTTAGGTTGTATTGAGGGAAAACCCTACAAAGAAGGTGTCACGCTTGACGATGAACGTAAGTTGGGTGCGCTGCTGGATATAGCCTGTGAAAAACGGGGCCTGCTTGTTCGCCCGCTTATAAATATGGCTGTATTCTCGCCACCCCTTGTGATTAGCGTTGAAGAGATAGATGGAATGTTTGATATCCTTAGCGAAGCACTTGACGAAGTGGCTGACGGATTATAGCTCGTAAATTATGACTAATCTAGTAAATGACAGACTAAAAGGTGTCATATCTCTTTTAAAGCTTTAAGACATTTCCTCGCTTAAGAAGCTAGCTTTTAATTGATTGCGCCATCTTATGGTCCATGATTTCCCGCTTTTGTTGTCGAAACATTAAATATGCAGCAAGCGATACAAGTACTGCAACAAAGATAATGATTATTGTAGCTAATGCATTTATGTCCGGTCTAAGACCGAGGCGAATCCGTGAAAAGATTAGGATTGGTAATGTGTTGGCGCCCGGTCCTGTCACAAAACTTGCGATCACCAAATCATCGAGTGAAAGAGTGAAAGCCAATAACCAACCCGATAACATACCTGGCGCAAGACGTGGCAGTGTTATTGCCTTCATTACTTTGAATGGCTTGGCGCCTAAATCTGAGGCTGCTTCCTCCAAGGTCTCACCGATCCCTGTAAGTCGTGCTTGAATAATAACGGCCACGTAAGCTAGCGAAAAAGTGATGTGTGCTATCGTGATTGTCGTAAAACCTCGTTCAGCCGGCCAGCCGATTAGTTCTTTCAGAGAAATGAAAAAAACTAGTAATGAGAGACCGGTAATTACTTCGGGCATCACAAGAGGAGCTACTAGCATACCACCAAAAATGGTCCGACCTCTAAAGCGTCCAAAGCGCACCATAGCAAGCCCAGCAAGTGTCCCAAGTACTGTCGCGAAAGTGGCATTAATAAAAGCAATCTGAAGGCTAAGGCTAACTGCTTCCCAAACCTCTGGTGATTCAAATAATTCTTTGTACCAGCGAGTAGACCAGCCACCCCATACCGGGACAAGTTTCGAATAATTGAAAGAGTAAATAATCAACAGGATCATAGGAACGTAGAGAAATATGAATCCAGCAAAAAGCATAAAAGTAAGAAACTTTGAACGACCTTGCAGCATACTAAGATCTCTCTGCAGCTTTGCCTTGATAATGCTGATAAATCGCCATTGGTAAAACTAATAGCAAAAGCAACACAATAGCTACGGCTGATGCGACCGGCCAATCTATATTACGAGCAAATTCGTTGTAAAGCTGTCTACCAATCATCTGAACGTTACCGCCCCCTAACAGATCTGGAATGACGTATTCGCCCGTAGCTGGGATAAAAACAAGAAGTGCTCCCGCAATAACGCCCGGCATTGTGAGAGGGAGAGTAATCTTAAAAAAAGTATTTATCGGACCTGATCCTAGATCAGCTGCAGCTTCGTTTAACGTGCCATCTAATTTTTCCATATTGGCGTAAAGTGGAAGAATCATGAAAGGTAGGTAAGTATATACTATACCAACGTAGACTGCGAATTCAGTGTAAAGCATTCGGATTGGCGTTTCAATCAAACCTAAAGAAATCAAGAGATTATTAACCGTTCCTTGATCCGCTAAAAGCCCCATCCAAGCATAGACCCTTAAAAGAAAAGACGTCCAAAACGGTAAGATTATCGCAAAAAGCAGCAGTTGTTTAGCAACTGGACCTGACCGGACGATGCCATAAGCAATCGGGTACCCAATGAGTAATGCTAAAAGTGTGGAGATAAATGCAATTTTTAGAGAATTTACGTAGGTTCTCGCGTAGAGTGGATCGTCAAAAATATATATGAAGTTATCAAAAACGAGTCTTACTGATATAATAGTGCCGTCAACCCATTCAATCATATCGCTGAATGGGGGGCTGGAAATCGTAAGTTCAGCAAGACTAATTTTTGCTACGATGAAAAAAGGTGCAAGAAAAAAAATTAGGAGCCAAGCAAAAGGAGTTGCAATGACAAAAGTTTTCCATCTCGATTGCATACCGGACAAAAAGTTCAATGCTTTTAGAGGATGTGGCAATCTGTTTTTATCTTGAGCTGCTTTGCTTGTCATTCGTAAAATACCATTGCACTCGATGGTTCCCAATTTATGTACACTTTGTCGTCCCACATAAATTCATGCGTTTTATTTTGCGGGCGGGTCTGATTAGGTGCCGTTACATCTATAATTAGATCTTGCTCGAGCCGTATTTTGTAACGCGAAGTGTTGCCCAAGTATCCTATGTCATAGATGGTGCCTTCAGCGTTATTGGAGCCAGGCGCTAGATCAGGCTCTTTACTAAGAAATATTTTTTCAGGTCTGATCCCTATGAAAATAGCTTTATTTCTAATCGTAATTGGGGTGTTTTTGAGTGTAAATTCTCCGATTATAGTTTCAATTTTGAATCCATGTTCTAATTCTCCAATTACACTACCTTCAAAAATATTTGCTGATCCAATAAAATTAGCAACCATACGGGACTTTGGAAATTCATAGATTTCAGTTGGCGAGCCTGTCTGTACTAATCTACCTCGATCCATTACTGAGATCCTTGTAGAAAGGATCATGGCTTCCTCTTGATCGTGTGTAACCACAACAAATGTGACACCCACTTTATCTTGAATATTCATAAGCTCAAATTGCGTCTGTTCCCGCAGTTTTTTATCAAGTGCACCAAGTGGTTCGTCCAATAGTAGAATCTTAGGTTCTTTTACTAACGCTCGTGCCAGAGCAACTCTTTGTCTCTGGCCACCTGATAGTTGTTGTGGGCGCCTATTTTCGTAACCCTGCAATTCCACGAGCCTAAGTATATCATTAGTCCGTTCCTTTATTTCGCTTCGGGGTAAGCCATCTTGTTCAAGGCCAAAGGCAATATTTTTTGCCACGTTCATATGTGGGAATAGAGCGTAATTCTGAAACATCATATTAGTCGGCCGCTCATAGGGTGGCACGCCGGACATATCCTTTCCATCGATAAGTATTTTTCCTGAAGTAGGTGTCTCAAAACCGGCTAGCATTCTCAATAAAGTGGTTTTTCCACAACCTGAACCTCCCAAAAGGCAAAACAATTCGCCTTCGTAAATATCAAGTTCAACATTGTCGACTGCGACAAATTCGTCAAAAGCCTTTGTCACATTCTGGATCCTGAGCAAAGGCTGGCGATCACCTGATGGACCGCCTTCAATTTTTCCATAATCTTCGGGGTGATCCTCTTGATCGACCATTAAGAGCCCCTTGAATATCTTTGTAAAAAATAAATTTGTTGATAGGGCCGAGTAATCAGCCCTATCAGATCTTTAAGCTTAGTTACCAGCTTTAAAGTCAGTCCAAGTCCTGGTCTGAATACGTTGTACTTTTGGCGACAGAGAGGCGTTGGTGTACATTTGTGCGACCTGTGCGCTCGTTGGAAAAGCAGCTGGGCTTGAAGTTACTTGCTCATCTATCATTGGCTTAGCACTCTCGTTTGCCGTAGCGTACCATGTGTAATTGCTATCACCCGCTGCAACTTCTGGCCTCATGATATAGTTCAAGAACAAATGTGCGTCTTCAACGTTACTCGCATCGGATGGAATCAGCCAACCATCAATCCAAAGGTTTGCTTTACCCTCTCCTTCAGGCAGGAAGAAATCTAGTACCACGCCGGTATCTGCTTCTGCAGCACCTGACATGGCTAAAAGTCCGTCTGGCCCCCAAGTAACAGAAACGCAAAACTCCTTTTGTGGCATACGCTGGTAGGCGTAATTATCAAAAGTCTTTATATATGGGCGTATCGCGCTCAAAAGTTTCCCCGCCTCTTCGTAGTCTGCTTTACTGGTTGTTGCAGGACTAAGACCAAGATGGGCTAAAGCCATTGGTACAATATCTTGAGGTGAATCCAAAAACGACACTCCGCACTTGGCAAGCTCCTTCATGTGCTCAGGGTTGAAGATCATGCCCATTGAACCGATTGGGGCATCAGGATATGTCTCGAGAACCAATTCTTTGTTGTATGTCACTCCATGCGTTCCCCACATGTATGGTATGAAGTGATTGTTTCCGGGATCCCAGTCTTTACCCAGTTGAGCCATAATTGACTTGTCCATATGTTTGACATTACTCAGCTTGGATTTGTCCAATGGAGCAAGAATATTGGCCTTTATCAGGCGTGCAACCATGCTACCAGAATGGCTTACCACGTCATAACCACTATTTCCTGCCAAAAGTTTTGCATCGATGGACTCCGCTGAGTCATAAGTGTCGTAAATAACTTTGATCCCATATTCGCTTTCAAAATTAGTGATTGTCTCCTCACCGATGTACTCTGCCCAATTCGTGATTTTAAGAACGCGGTCATCTGCGTTTGCTGTACTTACCAAAAGTCCTCCGATTAGTGCAGAACTAGTAAGTAGTTTTGAAAAGGATACTATCCTCATGACGTCTTCTCCCTGTAACTCGTTGTCTTTATTTAAATTCGAAAATAAATAAAAACTTTCATTAGTTAAGCTTAGCTAGTGCGTTTTGTTCAGCAGCGCATTTTCAACGTTTGCCAAAATGTGAAATACCAGTAGCCTTTTGTTATGTCCGAAGGCTAATCGCCACAGAACAGTTTAGTCAAGATACTATGATGCGCTAAAAGTAACTAAAATGTCTAATTCAAGCTCAGGATTGGATCCATCGAGCGGTGGAAGATTTTTAAATTACGTTAAACTTTTCTAAATTTTACATTTTAGATCTGCTTTTTTTGTGCAAAAGACTTCACTTTAACGAAACATTCTTTGAATTTAAGAAATTTTTGATAACATAACATTAACAATCAAATGGGGTTAAATAATGACTGCATCAGATCACTACAACGATACTACAATTAAATTTTTGGGGGATTTTTGGGGCGATGGATATATGTCGCCCGGAGGGCCAAAG
This sequence comes from Paracoccaceae bacterium, assembly GCA_902633655.1. Classification (GTDB taxonomy): domain Bacteria; phylum Pseudomonadota; class Alphaproteobacteria; order Rhodobacterales; family Rhodobacteraceae; genus LFER01. The sequence goes on along the minus strand of CACPHA010000026.1, from coordinate 3,253 downwards.
GAAGTTGCTCGAGTGCTTGAGGGACTTGATTTAAATGACTTTTCGGTTTTGGATATTGGATGCGGTTCTGGACAAATAACTATAGAACTGGTGCAACAGCATGGCGCTAAACATGTTACTGGAATTGATGTTGAAGATACGGTTGTTGCTGCCACAAATAAGCGTGTTTCAGATTTGGATTTAACTAAAAATATTGAAATCAGGAAGGTAAATCCGGGACCGCTACCCTTCGATGATAATACTTTTGATTTGGTATTTTCAAAAGACTCTATAATTCACATTCCTGACAAAGAAGCTTTAGCCATTGAGGCATTTAGAGTGACTCAAAGTGGTGGATATTTCGCTGCAGCCGACTGGCTAATTTCTCATGATGGTGAGCCGTCAAAAGAAATGGCAGAGTACATATCCGCGGAAGATCTAGACTTTGCAATGGCATCTCCAGCGAGATACCAGGCTGCAATGGAAAAAGCTGGGTTCATCAACGTGCAACTTACTTCTCGCAATGCTTGGTACTCTGAGGTTGCTTCTGAAGAACTAAAGCGGTTCATCGGTCACGAACGAGAGTCTTGGGATATAAAATTTGGCAAAGATTTCATGAGTGAGCAAGAAGAAATCTGGGAAAAATTGGTGTTTGTTCTCGTTTCTGGTGAACATTGTCCTCATCATATAAGAGCGCAAAAGCCCTTATAAGCTTCATTTGTTTCCTAAAAGGAGCAGGCAAGCCACGGTAGCATTTAACCTTTTAAAAGAAAAAAAATAATGCTTTATTTGGCTCGGTTAACGTGATTTTTAACTAGAGCGTTGAGCCTTTTTAAATAGCCCAAGAAAGCTCGAATTTTTATTATGCATCCCACCAATATCCGTCAGGATCTCCAGGATATACGCCGAGATAAGGACCGTGTGCTTGATAACCCATCAGTCTTCGCACATTCTCTGGGTATGCATCAGCAATCTCTCTTGGCACAGTAAGATAGTGATTTTCTTCTTGGCGCAGCCATCCGAGAGAATAAGTTGTAATTAATCCTGTCCGAGGTTTATCAGTTTTATTTCTTCCCCCTGCATGCACCGCCGTTCCAAGATAAAAAAGAATTGATCCTTTTGTCATAATTGCACTGTGAACATCGCTTTCCCTAATAGACTCGATATTACGCATGTCTTGTGAGCCAGGTACAACGCGTGTGGCGCCGTTTCCAGCGGTGAAGTCAGTCAAAGCAACCATAGCGGATATTTGAAATTCTATGCCGGGAATGCGAATTGGATAAAAGTCATCATCTCTATGTAGTTCCTGATTTCCCTCACCTGGCATGATCTCAATGGCAGTTGAAGAGCCAATTTGGTAATTAGTGCAATGCCTTTTTAAAACGTCATCGGCCACTGAAATTATAAAGGGGTGTGCAAGAATACTAGCAGATGAAACCGAAACCCCCAAAATACCACCAAGCCTTCTAGTTTTATGGCCATTAAAATCGTTGGTAAATTTTAGACCCTGCTTATCAAAAGGGTCCCTTAACTCACCTAAAACGGCGTCAATAATATCCAAATTAATGGCTCCCTCAACGATCACGGCTCCATTCTTTAGGAGTGCAGACGAAACACGGCCTGCCTCTGGTTCCAACTTCTCAATCATAGCAATTTGACTCTCTCAAAAATCTTTCAAAAAAATCCCTTTTTTATTTTTCTCATTTTTCAATTAGAGGACTACAAAACGTCTGACAAAATTGTTCTTATCTTTATCGCGTTGTGAATTTAAACGCCTCCAAATGATTTCCAACATTCTTGAATGCAATAGGGTGCGAAAATCTTTTCTTAATTATCTTTCGAGAGGTGGGGTTTGTTTAGCACGAGGTGGTGCGTAAAACGGGCTTTTAATTTCACTAAGTTTCTCCATTCGCCTTCTCCATTGACCTTCTTTGAGCATGTAAATTTCTGCGAAAAGCGCAGAGGAGGTACAATACTGTGATTTTACGTGGGCCAATGCAATGCTTTTCTTCACGGTTGGCGACCATATACCTGAACTTATATGACCCACTTCGGTCTTTTTTTTATGATACACTAAAGCAGAATCTGAAGGCTTAAATCCGCCAACATCTAGTCGCAATAAGCGTGTGCGCGGTTTATCTTTGAGGTTGAGCAATGCACGGCGACCATTGAAATGGCCTTTGCTAAAATCCACCATTTTTCCCAGACTCAGTTCGAACGGCGTTTGTCCACGATGTAAATACTCTGTACTCTGTACTGGCATGAAGTCAACGCCGGCTGTCATGAAACCTGCTTCAACGCGCGCAATATTTACCGCGTCATAGCCTATCGCGCGCAAACCCCAATTTGAGCCAGAATTCCAAATCAAATCCCACAGTTGCGTTGCTTTTTCTTTAGGACACCAAATTTCGTAGCCGAGATCACCTGTAAAACCTGTTCTTGATATTAATACTCCCGTTGGGTCCGAATAGATGTCAAATGGTTTGGTATTATCCAGCTCAAAGCCGGCGTTGGAAAGAATAGAAAAGGATGTTGGGCCTTGCAAAGACAAAGCCGCCACCTCAGCACTCTCGTCTGTAATTTCCACTGCATAGCCCCATGCTGCTTCCAAAAGCCAATCTAGCATTGGTTCTTGGCAACAAAGTCTCCAGTTGTCGTCATTCAAGCGAAATAAGGTGCCATCATCAATTAACATACCCTCTTGATTACACCATATCGCGTACGCTACTCTTCCGACTTTAATTTTACGAACATCGCGAGTGAGCAGTCTGTTCAACATTAAATTGGCTTCCTCCCCCTTAATCCTATATTTGTGAAGAGGTGAAATATCAAAAAGGGATGCTTGATTGCGTAAGGCAAAATATTCAAATTCTACGCAATCCAATGTCGAAGGTGCTGCATATCCAGCCCAATTGTACCAGCTGCGTGCTCGGGATAGTGCCTCAAGTTGTTTTTGAAATGGACCGTCAATGAGCCCGGTCTTTGGATCGGTTACTATGCTCATTTGGTGTTTTGTAGCACTCTGAGAGCAGCATTCCGTCCACTGAGCCCCATTATATCACCGCCTGGATGGCTGGAAGATCCGCATAAGTAGAGGCCTTCCGGGCCGGTTCTGTAGGCTGAAAATCTTGGTGTGGGGCGGAGGTTAAAAAATCTGATCTAAACTCATTTCAGCATGGTTCCAGTTTCCTCCCTCCACGCCTAAGTCGTGGGCAAAATCAATTGGAGTAATAACTTCGTAGTCTACAATTAATTCACCTATCTCGGGAATAAA
>CACPHA010000025.1 GCA_902633655.1 Paracoccaceae bacterium | reverse complement strand
TATGGCGTTAATTACATTGTAAATGGAAACTTGCAGGTGCAGTCGAATGAGAATTTCAGAGAAGATTTTGAAAACACTCTTCTTCAACTAGGAATTTCGCCAACGTAAATTTTTTACCAAATTGTTAAAAATAATGCGTTGTAGAGACATAGAACCGCAAATTATTTTTGAGATTTATCGAACCCTTTTCAGAACAAGTGTCAGAGCTGGACTAGTAGCAACAATAGGGAGCAAATTTTAGTCCTCGCCTGATCTCTAAAGATTAAGACAATGTTTTTCCACTAACTGAAGGGCTAATTGGAAACACGGTTGGCACACAAAGGATCAACTGGCGGCCCAGCGCAGGCGTAGCGAATTTGGACATCTGATACTTGGAGAGTTGAAACGGATCAAAACTAAACCTGTCGCAGCAGAGCTGATTGACACAAACCGTAATCCAGTATGATTATACCTTCATAAAAGGGTACTAGCCCTAACTTCGAAATTAGCAGTGCCTTTTAAAGTGCAAGGATCGGAACCTGTATGGTTTAATGACATCGACCTTATTAAAGCCAGCTGACCGAACTGGTGGCGCATAAACAGAAACAGGAATATTAAACCCATGGCAAAAGAGAAACGCAAAGTGATTATAACCTGTGCGGTTACCGGTGCGATTCATACCCCAAGCATGTCACCTCATCTGCCCGTGACACCAGAGGATATCATAAATGCCGCGCTCGGGGCGTCGAAGGCGGGGGCATCAATTTTGCATTTACACGCGCGTGACCCCGAGACCGGCAAGCCCACGCAAGACCCTGCAGTATTTAAAAAATTCTTGCCGCGGATCAAACAATCCACAGATGCTGTGATCAATATCACTACCGGCGGCAGCCCACATATGACAGTGCAGGAGCGCATGAGGCCTGCGACAACTTTCAAACCCGAGGTAGCTTCTTTGAACATGGGATCAATGAATTTTGGCCTGTATCCCATGCTTGACCGTTTTCCGGATTTCGCCCATGTCTGGGAGCGCGAGAACCTCGAAAAATCCCGTGATTTGGTCTTTAAAAATACTTTTCAGGACATTGAGACTATTTTGCAAGTAGGCAATGAGAATGGGACTCGTTTCGAGTTCGAGTGCTATGATATTTCCCATCTTTATAATCTGGCGCATTTTGTCGATCGAGGTTTGGCAAAGGCACCACTTTTCATTCAGTCAGTTTTTGGTCTGTTGGGAGGTATTGGCAGTCATGCCGAAGATTTAATGCATATGAAGCGCACGGCGGACCGGTTATTTGGACAATCTTATCAGTGGTCTATACTTGGCGCGGGCCGGAGCCAGATGTCGCTGGCCGCGCAGGGTGCCACCCAAGGTGCGAATGTGCGAGTGGGGCTTGAAGATTCGCTTTGGATTGCGCCGGGGGAACTAGCCCACTCCAATGCCGATCAGGTGCGTAAAATCTGCCAGATTTTGACTGGGCTATCACTTGATGTTGCCAGCCCGGATGAGACCCGTACGCTGCTTGATCTCAAAGGTGGTGACAACGTTAACTTTTGATTCTAGGCGAGGGGAAAATGACTGCTGAGAGTAAAAAACCGTCAGAGCTTCGCGTTCTTGTAACCGCGGGGGCTAGTGGTATTGGACGAGTAATCGCAGAGAGCTTTGCACGAACCGGTGCGCGTCTGCACATTTGCGATATTGCGGAAGCGGCACTTGATGAGGTCACAAAAACCTATCCGACTTGGGGGGTAAGCCGCTGCGATGTATCTAAAGAAAATCAGGTTACACGGTTATTTGAAGAGGTCGGCACTGGTTTGGGCGGGCTTGACGTGTTGATTAACAATGCTGGCATTTCAGGTCCGACAGGTGGGGTCGAGCAGATATTAGCAGCAGATTGGTGCCGCACGGTAGATATAAACCTCAATGGCCAATTTTATTGCGTAAATCGTGCAGTTCCTTTGCTCAAGAAATCAAGCAATGCCTCGATTATCTGCATTTCATCGGTTGCCGGACGTTTGGGGTACGCCTACCGGACGCCTTATGCGGCAACGAAGTGGGCGATTATCGGTCTGACAAAGAGTCTTGCGATCGAGCTTGGGCCGAGCGGTATCCGCGTTAATGCTTTGCTACCGGGAATTGTTGCGGGGCCGCGTATTGAGCAGGTAATCTCTGACCGGGCGCAAACGCTGGGAGTATCTTATGGCGATATGGAACGAGAATATATAGACAAAATATCCCTGAGACGGATGGTAACCGCGCAGGATGTTGCAAATCATGCTGTGTTTCTTTGCTCTCCCGGTGGATTAAATATATCGGGTCAATCCATCAGTATCTGCGGCAATGTCGAAGTGCTCTAGGGCTTTATGTATTGGTAGACTTTTGGGTGCGAAAGCATATCATCTGCGCTAAAGCTTTTTTGGCGCTACTTGTTTGAAGAAAAGCTAAAATCACTATTATCGAATGGTAGATACAAACGAAGATTTAATGGAAATTGCCTGCGTTAACTAACTAGAATTTCCGTCAGAAGAAGCTCTAAACAAATTCGATGAAGCCCGTAAACGAGGTGTCGGATCGGTTAATCCATACGCAAGTATTCAGCTAGTCTTTAAAACAAGTCCGTCTTCTTATGGCGATCAATGTATTTCCAAACAGGGCCACAGCTGAAGTGGCAATTCCTTACCGAGAAAAATTTATCGAGGACAATGGTTTTAAGAAAGACTGGTATATGGATGGTGAATTTGTGCAACATTATGTTAAATATCGAGCGGGTAAACTTACTCCGGAGTAAAAAAGTCCCTGCAGAATTACCTGAGGGGCAGAAGAAGAAACTTTACGCAAAATCAGTCTTGGCACCAGCTAATTTGATCGCTCATCTGAAACAGTCACGTAATTTCGAAATTTAAGGAAAACATATGGCAATATAGCCAATGTATATGCCTATCGTGGCTGGTAAAAAAATGGCAAGCAATGACCGATCAAGTCGCTAGTAATCCCAACTTTGCGGCACCAATTGAAGATGCAGGGGTTTATGAAAGATCGTTTTTACAAGAAACACCAGCTGGTGATTTTGTTATTCTAACTTTTAAAGGAGATGATCCCAAAGCAGATTTTGCTAAAATAATGGGAAATATGCCAGCGGAGTTTGCCAAATTTGCAAAAATCGTGCAATGATTAGAAGCAAATGATCCACCCTCACTAATGCCAAAGCTTGTCTTTGACAGTAGGGCATAAAAAAGCGGACTCAGATAACTTAGGGCGCAAAATTTAGAGTCTTTTTCGCAGCGTCAATTTGATGTATTTAGATTACAAACTTTGAATAATTTTCATGTGCGTATAATTTCTAATTTCTATATCATGAACCTCAAGTAGTTGTTGGAAGGCAGGTATAAACTGACTAGCTTCTTTCCAATGATGATTAAGGCCCTCTACAGTTTCATAAATTTCAAATAGGTGAAATATGGTTCTTCCAGTGGAACGCATATCTTCACCAGACATAGCCTCAGCTGTTCCGTCACCTTCCCACTCAGGGCTTTGTGAAATCGTGTAATGAAGAAGTTTTCTGGGTCCTTCTTTCTCACATTTGTTTTTCATAAATTCCATATGGCCTTCAAAGAATTGTTTTAATGCCGCAACTGCGGAATCATCGTTGCAGATGTAAAGAATACTTACCGAGGAAGTTCCATCTAGTTGTCTTACCATTTTTTTATCCAGTACAGTGCAAAATTTTAGTGGCGTTGCTTGTATGGTATCCTGCTAACAATTGAACGCCAGATTAATCCGTCTTTTTTCCAATTTACGCGCGTTACGACTTCGTCTCCATCCCGCCATCTGGTTTCCATAGCATACTGGTTCTCGTGAATTAGCTCTATATCTTTCCAATTTTCCCATCCGCTCTCAATCAGCTCATCGATTGATCTGCAAAATTCATCGCGACTTATCAGATCAAGCTCGCGCACAAACATAAATTCTTTGTGATGTAAATTTCTAAATGCGGAAGGATCATATATTCTGCTGCAAAAGCTGCCGTAACTTGTTCGAAGATGCTCATTTTTCACTTCTATAGTACAAATTTTCCCAAGGCCTATCCAACCCGTTTTCTTAATTTAACAAGTGGCAAAATTTTTACTACTTCAGAAAACTTAACTTGCAGGATCATTTATTCGTAAAGTTTGGAGGGACTGCCTACCACAAAAGCGCACATCAGGAAGCCGAAGCGAGAGCATGAGTGGCGGCGTATTCAGCCAAGGAACTTGACCTAGATAAGTATCCTAATGCTGGCTTATACCGCTTATGATATAGAGCATATATTTCCTGAGGCAGTTCTCAAAGATGAAAAAGGCTATCTCATGGCAGACATACCGTGTTAACGGACATGCATAATTTAATCTCCAGGCTTGTCTTGGAGGGTGGTGTGGCTAGGTTGGTGGATAATGCTAAAGGCGGCAGCTAGCTTTTTCTGAAAGGTGGGATAGATTAGCCCCATGCGCATTATACTCATAGTACTACTGATGTCGCTTGCTACGCAGGTAGGGGCTGGATCCCTAACCACCACGATGACGGCTTTTGTCAGCGATGCGCAAGTCAAGCTGGAACAGCAAAAGCTTACGGGGCAGATTAATGGAGTGTCTCTCGCAGCCAAATATAAGTTCTATCCTGACTGGCATCTTAAATACGAACATTTAAGTGGAAATGGAAATCTTAACGGAACCATAGAAGATTTCAATTTTAATCAAAACTTGTTGTATGGGTATAAAACCTTTGAAGTATTTAATTCCCTTTTTTCAAGTTGGGACTTAACTTATGATTTTGGTGCTGGCTTTTATCACAAGAAATCGAAATTGGGGAACGACAACTACGAAGATTCACAATTTCCGGTAATTATTGTTGCTGAAATGACAAACACGTCTGGTATTAAAATCAGTTTTTCTGGCTTGGGCCAACTTGATAATCTTATGAACAATAGATCAGGTAGTTTAAGCTTCGATACTCCCATGGCGAGTAACGTCAGCTTAATTGGTAAATACACCAACCACACTTCAAAGGTTAATGGTTTACAGCATTGCGGTTCAGATTACTTGATAGGATTTTCTATACGATTTTGATTGGAAAAATTTTTATCTACTCAGAAGCATCATCTGGACGCTTCTGAGCATCCCTAGCTTAATCCTGTTGTTTGATAATACGTTGAACTTCTTCTGGTTTTGATAGCTCCCAATCTTATTCAACCCTCCACACCCTTCACTAGTGGAACATGTGGAGGATTTGAAACTTCTTTCTACATAGGGAGCAGTCTACAAGAGATTGTTCGAAATAAAGAAGGTAACTTGAGCTTTATTAAAATTTTATATAATTAGGTGTTGGTTCATTTGTAATTTACAAGAGGAATACCGTGGAAGAATTTACTGGATTTAAAGAAAAAGCGAAGGCAGTTTGGTCAGACTTCGCATCAATGGAAAACTTTACAGGAGTAGCGGCGCCTAGGCTAGTAGAGTTTGCCAGAGTTTCCTCACAGCAAAAAGTTTTGGACGTTGCCGGTGGTACTGGCGTTGTAGCTCTTACCGCCGCTCGAACTGGTGCAGATGTCACTGGTTCTGATTTAACACCACAGCTTGTTTCAAGGGCAAAAGAAAATAACCAAATTTTGGGCTTTAACGTAGATTTTCATGAAGCTGATGTTGAGGCATTGCCATTTGAAAATGAAACTTTTGATGTCGTTTTAAGCCAGTTTGGACATATGTTTGCGCCAAGACCTGATATCGCGGTCAATGAAATGTTGAGAGTTTTGAAACCTAGTGGCACCATCGCATTTACAACTTGGCCGCCTGAGTTGTTTATGGGTAGCTTCTTTTCAATAAACTCGAAATATGGGCCACCGCCACCAGATGGCATGCAATCTCCTGTTTTGTGGGGTAACGTTGATATAATTAAAGAAAGGCTGGGCTCCGCGGTAAAAAATATTGTTTTTGATCGCGACAAGTTAGTCATGCCTGGTTTGAGCATTCAACATGTTCGTAATGTGTTCGAAACAAGTGCAGGACCCTTAAAAAAAATGGTCCAGGCTTTTGAGGAAGAGCCGGATAAACTATTCTCCTTAAGGAGTGAAATTGATGCGGCTATTGATACTTATTTTGAAAATAATTTTTTGAGAATGGATTATTTGATGACACGAGCAACCAAAGCCTTGTAAGGTTTGACAAATCTCATTAGGGCCATTCTCCCAGCTTTGTCAGCTGTTATTATAGTTGACTAATTTTTGATATACAGCTTCACAGGTCTATCCATGGATTGTCATCTTTTGGCCACCAGAGCCCTTTACGATTTGTGTATGGGACGGTTGTTGCATCTGGTGTCAGCGTCCCAGGAGTTGCGCAGTAAATGACGTGTTTGGCAATTGGAGCAAAACCAGCGTAAAAATGATGCTGGGACTTTACAACAACGATTTTACGATCCACCAGCTTGCAACCCAACCGCTCGAAAGCATCGGGACTAAAACACTGGGTTCGGTTATCATTTACTATTAGGTCAATTCCGTTGGTTTCCAGCCATACAGCTTCGCCCATTCCCATTTCACCACCTCCAAAGCGTTGCGTGAGATCTTTAGCGTGGCCTCGTACAGTGACTTTGAGATCCACCGGGTCCCCTGAGGTCTGCCCATGTTTTCCGCCCAAGCGCACGGGGAGCGTGATGTTGATACCTGCATCCGCGCACAGCCTCACAACAGACGGATCGTAGAAGATCGCCATGGCAACCCCACTCAGACACCGGTTCAGAACTTCGCGCAGAACAAATGTTGAATCCGCAGGTGCACCACCACCCGCATTGTTGGCCATATCAACAAGAACAACCGGCGCCCCGTTTAGTTCCGGTGCCTAATTTAGACCATCGGACAAGTTTAGGGCTTGAAGCCGTGTCACTTCGCGTAAACCCCAAAACCGATGTCCCCATTGTTCAGCAATCTGTGCCGCTCTGGCGGCGTCCCCATCCACGATAGCGATCATTCGGGTTCCGACCTCAGGGACGACTCCCCAGGGGAAACCATGCGTGAGCGTGAGATGCAACAGCCCAGGCTCCTTGCCAGGCGCGGCTATCATCGCATCAACGAATTCGCGCATGGGCCCCTCGCCTCCCGGGTTGGTCGGATAGAGCCCGATCATTCGGCAATCGAACATGGCCATGACAGGCTGGGTACGCCCCTCCACCTTATCAACAGCCATCTTGAATAGTTCCTAAGCACGTGGCGTGGCATCAATATGCGAATATTCCTTAAAACTGACAATCAAAGCACACGCCTTAAGCATACGAGCCGTCAAGTGGTTATGAGGGTCAAGTTCTAAACCTATCACTGCCTGCTGTGCTATGTCTCGTAGCATTGACATCAGTTCCCCCTCGCAGTCGAGACAAGCCTGACTTACCATTGCTCCATGGCATTGGATCAAGACAACATCGATCGGACCTGCAGCCTTGAGATCGTCCACGACCATGTCGCGTAATTCCTCCCAAACGGTTTGGACGGTCATTCCTGCAGGCTGTGCGAAAGCGGCTATGCTTTCAACTACATCCCAGTCTTTTTCCTCCGCCCTCCGCCTCCAGACATGGAGAGCCTCTGTAAACAGACTTGACGGCTTAGAAGACGCGTCTCGGTCCATGTTCAGTAACGTATCAGCAAAGCCCGACCTGGCAGTGAGAATAGGAGAGAAGGTATTTGTTTATGTTCCCAGTGCCGCCATAAACAATTTCATGTTTCTGTCTCCATTTTGTTAACGGCGCCACAGAAGAAAACCAGACAGGAAGTTCTTTCTTGTTCAATACTCCGTTGGGAGCTTTCTTCATTGGAGATAAAAAACAATAGTAATCTTCTTGCATTATGTTTCGCCTGTTCTTGAACCTTTTTATGTTCTACTCCTCGAAAAATAAGCCAAGCATGTTAGTATTAACGGGCTAAACAAGCCGAAACATGGTAGCCGCGAACGGAACAAACGCAAATCAAACCGCATTGAGTATATTTGGCTTTTGAGTAATTTTTTAAATTTTCCAGACTGCATATCTCCTACCTGTCGTTTTTTGATTTCGCTTGCGAAAGTTTGGCAAAACCAGTGCCATCGGTGTTGGCATGAGTAACGGCGTACATCTATCTCAATAATCAGCGTTTTATAATCGAAATAAGTAACCGTAACTTTTTTCACTCGTCCCAGTTAAATTGTATCGTTAAATTCACTTGTTTTAGGCAAGGAATTTAAACCGCACCATTCTGCGATGAAAAGGGCGAAGACTTCTGTAGTTTTTCGGAAAGACTCGATGCTCACACGTTCATCAAATCCATGAATGTTCTGTGCAAGAGGACCATAGCAGAAACCGGGAATATCATAATATAGCCCGTAGAAACGAGTATCTGTGAGGGCAGTTGTCTTTAGTTCTGGCACCTCAGATTTGGAACCAAATACAGTCGCGTGGCTCTTGTTCATAGTTGCGACCGCTGGATTCCCCTCCTCTCCAAGTACGTAGCCTTCAGCCTGAAAGCCGTTCCAGATAACGGTAGGCGGATTGTTAGACAAAAATGGGTGATCTCTTGAAGCGGCAGCAATGCAAGATTTAATTGCCTCTTTCGCACGGTTGAGATTCTGACTAGGTAAAATGCCGATTCGGCAATCAATGTTACACCATGCTGGTACACTTGAGGCCCAATCGCCACCACCAATTTTTCCGACATTAAAATTTAGCGGGTGTTTAACATTTGAATATACAGGATCTGTGGTTGCAATCGTATTCCAATTTTCTTCTAGGTTTTCTAGCGCCTGAATAATATTATAGGCCGCCCGAATGGCGTTGGAACCTTGATTGGCACTTGCAACATGAACAGGCTTTCCCTGAACAGATACGCGGAACCACAAAACACCAACTTGAGCCCGATATATAGCATGACCAGAAGGCTCAGGTATCAAAGCCAGATCGGCACGGTATCCACGCTGCAGAGTGGATAAAGCACCCAATCCTGTGCTTTCTTCCTCAATTACGGATTGAAAATGCAGTCGTGCTGCTGGCTCAAACCCCGCATTTTTTATGGCATCAAGCGCATAGAGACCTGCGACCGTACCTGCCTTCATGTCCCCAGCACCGCGGCCGTACATCCAATCGCCCTCTATTACCGGTTTAAAAGGTGGGTGCGTCCACATCTCTAGAGGCCCTGTTGGCACCACATCAAGGTGACCCTGCAGGATCAGTGATCGACCGTGTGCGGTCTTTGGTCTATGTGTGCCTACGACACTTCGCGCACGTGAAAAATCGCCATGTATTTCACCAAAACCTGACAGTGGCTCAAGTTCTTCAATTTTTATTTGCCAATCATCGACCTCATAACCGCGTTTGTTTAAGGCTTCTGCAACAAAATCTTGAGCAGGTGCCTCTTCGAAGCGCAGGCTGGGTATACCAACAAGATCTGAAAGAAACTTGAGCTGTTCGTCAAAGTTTTGTCCTACCGCGTTGCGAATGAGCTGGATGATCTCAGGTGTGGGTTCAGATAGTTCCGGCTTGTCCATAAACGTTCTCTAGTAAGCGCTCTTATGAGCTTCATGCAATATTAATACTTACCAAAAAATTCCAAATCAAATATTACCTTTTGGGAGCTGCCGTATAAAAATCCAAAAATTCCCAAATAATCCCATTAAGATATTATTTTTGAGGATGTGCAAGGTGTGGAGGGTTTATGTAGACTGGATGCTTGAACTTTTTGATGAGGATGGAAAGGCCCTTTAGCTATATCTGTACTTTGCGCTCCCAAAAAGGCAGATAAGATTTTGGATATCTGCGATCTTGCATTATTAAGATTATAATCCTCTGTTGGGAACGCTGTTCACAAAGCTAACGGACAAATACTTTGAAATTAGCAAAATGTAGACGAAACTCAAAAAAGAGAATAGTTCCATGACTTTCAACGGTTAAGAGACGGAGGCGAACAACTCCACATCAACGGCGGATGAGATTTCATCCTCATCAACCTACTCCGGAACTTTATCAAGCAGCTCTGATGATGACTATTTCCAAATCTCAACAAACGCTGCAGGGATTATCACAGTAAACTTTGATAACCCGTCTATCAGAACAGATTACTACTCAAAATTTGAAGTGAGTTTACTAGACAGCCAAGGGAGTGTCATGGCTTCCGATCTTACCGGATCGGACACTAGCATTTCTGCGGCGGTAAGTGGGGCTGGCGACCATTACATAAAAATAGAGAATGGCTATTACACAAGCAATGAGGAATATTCCGTCATTGCAGATTACCCGATTGCTGAAAGCGCTGAACAGCCTAGCCAAGAAGATAATTCGTCAGAAACAAGCGTAATTTCCTACACACTTCCAACTCAAATGGATCTCTCCAACGGAGACACCTGCGCAACAATAACCGCGAGCTCTGCACTAGATATTGATGATGTCATATTGACTGTTGGCTAAACTAATAAAGTATCCACCTCTTTGGGCAGTTAAGTGAAAGCTAACTGTTGGCTTTCCCGCGCGTATTTAGTCGCGACACAAAATAGTTACGGTTTTTTTGTAGCTTTTGACCAAAGCAGAGGGTTACAGCAAATCAAACTATTGCAGGCAATCGCGCGCGAACCGTGCTACTCATACGCACGCGAGAGCATTGGATAAAGAATAAAAAGGTGGGTATACATTCAGGATCATAGATGATGTTTACCCAGTGTTTCCCTGATGACCAAAGAGATCAACTTTACAGTTCCATGACTGGATAAACTTAAGCCTATTGACCAATGGTTCAACCTAGCAATAATCATCAATTCCCTCTTCGTACTGCTCACCAGTATATTCTTCATAACTTTGATTAGAGAAATCGCAGAATCTTTTTAAAGCACACCTCCGCTCAAAGAATGAACCACAGTTCTTATGATAAACAAATTCCCCAGCGGTGAATAATTGCGCGACAGCCCAAGGCTTAATCGTACTTTCAGCTTTATCAAATTTAGAAAGCAGAAAAATGTTGTCCATAAACCGTGATGAATCAATTACTCGACTTACATAATAGCTACTGCGAAAGGAAATTTTGCTTTTTTTCAAAGAGCTCAAATAGATCGATAGTACACTGTCATCTACAAACTCAGGACAAAGTGGCTTTTGGGTTTATAAATTAAATCTTTAAACTTATGTCGTGTGTGTTTGATGTTCAGATTTTTTAATGTAGGTATGATGCTGCAAAGCAAATCAGAGCAAACAGGAGTCCTTCTTTGGCTGATAGTGTATCAGGTACTATAATCTCTAATGGCCATGAAGCTTTAGCAAAAGGATATGCTAAAACACGCCGTTTCATGCATCAAAGCGATGCTAAAGGGCGTGTGATAAGGGCAATGCAAGACAATATCCAAGAGCTCCCGAGTGTCGGATTACTCAACAGCCAAGTTCGTCAGTTCAGCTCAGTCCACAGCGTTTCGGTAAAGATTAATAGCGTTTCTAAGGATGTGATAACTGAGATGGCAAAATTGCCTGTAAACGTAAATATTGAAATAGCCAATAAAATCCGCGCAGAAATTCAAAGTGGAAATTGGCCCAAGAATAAGGACGCATCTAGTCGTGCAGTTAAAGCCGCTATGCAAGACTACTTAAATTTTGTGGCAAGGTAGCCCATTCTATTTGCCCCAGAATAACGCAATGCAGAAATATGTGGCGTCAAAAAATATTCTCTAAATTTTGATCCAACCTTTTTTAGAAAAAATGTGAGAGCTGGATAACTAGCAACTAAAGCGCGTGAGTTTTTTGCCCTCTACCCGTTAACGCCGTGTTATCAATAAGAATGTTTCTCTGGCGTTTCCCCAGAAAAACAAAAAGCTCAGCATTTTCCGCTAAGCCATTGAAATCTATGGTGGCCCAAGACGGACTTGAACCTCCACGTCCATACGGACACTAGCACCTCAGGCTATCTTTTGCTTCCTGTTATTTATCAGATACTTACATCAATTCCTGCGTAGAAAATCACACAGTGGAATCCGCCTGTCAATATACGAAGTATCTCTAAATGTGTGCCGATGTGGACCAAATGTGTGACAAGATGTGTCCCATTGTGTGACGACAGAAAGATCAGTGTTACCAGTTTAAGGAAAAAACTAATATAAATGATAAAACAAAAACCTTAGGACAATCTTTTAGCGCTAATGCATGGGCCATACCCCCTACTCCCGTATTATATGCTTAGGCTTTGCCAGAGTAGTTAACTCATCCAATAAAAGTGAGTAGCCTGAACTATTTCACTTTGCTATTATTTAAATACCAGACAGTTTTAAAAAAGGCTTTTCATGTCTTCTGACAAAATTAAACGCAAGATAGCTGTAATTTTTGCTACTGATGTTGTTAATTACAGCAAACATATGGAGACTGATGAAGTCGAAACACTCCAAAATCTAAGGTCATGTCGTGAGATCCTGCAAGACCTTTTTGAGCAGCATGGCGGTAGGGTTTTCAACACAGCTGGAGACTCTGTCCTTGGCGAGTTTTCAAGTGCGGTTTCTGCCGTTGTCTGCGCATCAGAATTTCAAAACCTAATTAAAGAGAGAAACAGATCTGGCGACAAAACTTATAATCTGGAGTTCCGCATTGGAATAAATATGGGCGATGTCGTTCAGGAAGAAGGAAATTTATATGGAGAGGGCGTAAATATAGCTGCAAGACTTGAATCTTTAGCGCAACCAAATGGAATATGCCTTTCAAAAAATGTCTACGATATTGTCAACTCGCGAACAAAATTTTTGTTTAAAGACTTAGGAGAACAAAAGGTAAAGAATACCGTTGTTCATGCATTTTATGTTTATTCTGGATCAGATCCCACATTTAACAGACGGCTAAATAGGCTCAAGTCAAAGCCGTTTTTGCTAAGAAGAAAATTAGTGTTAATTTGTGTCGCAGTTGGTCTTTTTTTCCTTTCGTACTTTCTTTTTATTGGGAAAGATACCGTTACTAAAAATGAGCGTAAAGTAATTGCTGTCATGCCGTTTGTTAATAAAGCTCATGTAGCTCAAGATTACTTTGTGGATGGCGTCACAGAGGATCTAAATATTGATTTATCAAAAATTGAAGAACTTTCTGTAATTTCAAATAACTCAGCTTTCCAATTTAAAGGTGAAAAATTTATCGATGTCGATGTCGCCAAAACTTTAGGCGCTGACTTTCTGTTAAAGGGAAGCATTCGCAGAACACCAGAAAATCTGAGGTTAAATGCTGAATTAATTGACGGTTCTGATGGCAAAATAGTTTGGGCGGAAAAATTTACGAAAAACCCAAATGAAATTTTAAATATTGAGGATGAGGTAATTTTGGGAATTGCAGATCATTTATCCATAGAACTGAAAGACAAAGAGAAAAAAGCAATAAAAAAACAAAGTACAGCCAATTTAGAAGCCTACGAATTTTACAAAAAGGGGCTGGCAGCTGGAAACGGCCAAACTGCTCAAGAATTTTACAAAAAGGCAATTGAATTAGATCCAAACTTTGGAAGGGCTTATGCATCGCTCTCCATAAGCACTGCATCGGAGATTATAGGTGTTCGGGGATCTTCTTTGAGCAAAACCGAAACAAAACTCCTAAGGGATGAAGCATTAAGATATGCAGAATTTGCTCAAGAGTTATCGCCAGTCGAAACTCTTGGTTACTTTGCATCTGCTTTTGCACACAATTTAGCACAGGAGTTTAATAAAGCAGAGGACGAACTTCTAGACGCATTAGCTGTCGACCCAGAGGATACCTTGGCGTTGATCCTTCATGGAACAATTAAAATTAACCTAGGCCAATATGAAGAAGGGTTAGAAACTCTAGGTTCCGTTAAAAAATTAGACCCACTTTTTCCCGCAGCAATGCTAATTGCCGAGGCTCAAGGCAACATCGCTCTTGGGCGATATCAAACGGCACTCAGTCTTGCCAAACAACATTTACAGAAGAATCCTTCAAACCCACAGGCGATGCTAAATTACATTACCGCAGCTTGGCAATTAGAGATGTTTGACGATGCACTTTGGCAGTATGAAGAAATGGCATTACGTGCTTCAACTTCAGGCATTTCTATTTTTGACTTTACTAAAATGCAGGCTTGGGATGCCAAAGTCAAAAAACTTATTCAGGAAACAATAAAGAAGATTCAAAATAAAAATAATGAAAACTAATTGGATCAATCACACCCCTTTGCTCCCGCATTATGTACCTGAGCTTTTCCAAAACTTAAATCTAATTATAAGTATTTTTAGCTATAGCCACTTCGTCCCATTCTATTCCCAAACCTGGTTTATCGGGTATCTTTATAAAACCATCTTCTATAGAGAACGGTTCTTTGAGTATTTCATCTGCCCAATCTAGCCACTCCAACCAATGAGCGGTTTGTGAAACACGCATGACATGTGCTCCCACCTCAGGATATAAATGCGTAGAGATTGGTATACCCGCTGCCTCAGCTATTGCTGCAGATTTCAACCAACCTGATACGCCTCCAATTCTCATGAAATCTGGCATAACTAGATCTGATGCACCCGTTTGTAATGCTTTATAAAGTTCACGAGGGCCATAAAAATTTTCCCCCAGCTGGATTGGTGTTTTAATGTCTTTAGTAAGGTTAGAATAACCCTCAAAATTGTCATAAATAAGTGGTTCTTCGATCCAAGAAAGATTGAAATCGTCCAGTTTGTGGCAACGGTTTAAAGCCTCATCTAAAGTTAGGCTTTGATTAAAATCGACCATTAATTTTATCTGCTCTCCTACAGCTTGCCTAACAGTATTAATTGCCTCCAAATCATCATTAAAATTTTCTCGACCAAGGCGCATTTTTATTGCAGAAAAATTTCCTTCGTCAACTAATTCCACTGCTTCTGACGCCAGAAATTTATTTTCTGCCAGCCAAAGACCATTGCTATTATAAGCCTTTACTTTACCCAATGACCCACCCAAGAAATTACAAAGGGGCATATTTGCAGCTTTAGCCATTGCATCCCAAATTGCCATATCCACGCCTGAAACTGCAATAATAGACAGGCCTTCGTAACTTACAAAATGCAGTGATTTCCTAAGTTCTTCATAATTATCATAAGGGGATAGAGTCTTATTCCTCAAAAGCTCGTTAAAATCATCAATCATTGGGATGATATATTTAAGTGATTTGACTAAATAAGGTTGGAGATAACTCGTTCCTACAATTCCTTCATTGGTATAAAGATCAATTACCACGAGAGGCCAATCGTCAATAGTAGCAATCTTAGCTTTGATGGGCCTCTTTAGTTTAACAACTACAGGCCTTGATACTATTTTTTTTAAAGTCAGCATGAAACTAATGATACTAGAACTATTAATAAAATGAAGTAAATTTTAATCTGCGTTATCCTAATTAATTCCTTGGCCATCCTCACTAAAAGTTATTCTCTGAGTTTCACTAACGAAACTAAAAAAATAATAATACTGGTAAACATGGAAACTATTACCTCAACCTTGAGTATTACTGAAGGTATACCCCGCCAAAGGGTATGTTTAAGTTATTCTCTTCAGCATTACTCAAGTTTTAAACCATTTGATTTATTAGTACCTTCGTTTTCAATCTTTAGTTCTATTTCTAATTTGCTTTATAAAAACTGATGATGACCCATAGCTTATCCAAAGCACACCAGTATTTGCTATTCTTTAAAACCTAGCTCAGTAGTTGAACCAGAAATTCTTAAAATACTTGTAAGTCTTTCCTGTCGTCCAACTATTGGTATCACCTTTAGTTATCCCTTTATTTATAGGAGGACGCTTTTAACACTCTCCAGTTTCTGGATCTGATACTTTAAAGAACACCACATCCTGTATGTTTGCTCTCCAAAACCTCTTACAATAATTTGAAGCTGCTTGGCTTATTGTACAATAAGCCCTAGGTCTCCTATGAAACAGGAATCTTTGTGTGTACGGATTTGGTCTGAGCAACATAGGATTGCAAAGAATATTCCTGAGTTCACAATCATCACCCATTCTTGCATAATCAATTAAGTCTTTCATAAACCCTAATCTTTGATTTGGTGGTGTTTGATATAGAACTTCTGCTAACCTTAGGGCCCTATCAAAAAACTCAAGATTTTCTCTACGTTTTGTGGGGCTGTAGAAAGAATTACGCTGTGGTTCTGAATAATGCTTTCTGCAATTGGTGGAACAGAATATCTTGTTAGGTCTGCCCGTTATTACTACTCTGCAGTTAGAACATTGGCGGACACGTTCTGTATCAAATACTTCAATGACCTCATGCAGCATGATCTGTCACCATATCATTAGAGTGAGAAAAACTTTTGGCAGGAGACCCTGTTACGTCTTGTAGCCGCCCTGCCTCACGAATGACCCTTTGAACGCCCTGGCCAGTCTTATATTGGCTCTGAAATCGGTCTGGTAGATGATCCACCATCGTCAAATCTAGCTTATGTTTGAGAAAGGCACGCTCCATTTCTGCCTTAAAGAGAAAATAGGAAACTCCTCTCCATCTTTCTTTATTCTTGTCTTTTTTCTGAAGTATCCACTGATATCTATCTCTGCATTCAATAAGCCGATAATGTGGTTTTAAATTTACAATCATATATGGATAATTTGCACACTGCTCTGAAAGCATTTTAAGATTCCTTGTGAAAAGCAAAACGATGGCTCAAGGGAGCATCACTGCTAGATTTATGGGGTGGCCATTCGCTTTGCGGGCAGGAACTATTGATGTATTAAATTTATCAAAAGAACACCTTAGTCATACCATTAAATTAATGAAATTTCAAGGTTTTAATGGATTTTCAAAAGTCTTCTAAGTGGATACAGCGGGTATCAAAAATTTGAAAACCACTGATTTTTTTGCTATCTTCAAGAATAAAACAAGCACAATTCAGCCGAAAGCAAATATGATTCTTGAACTGAATTAAGTCATCTGTAAGACTTCTAATCAATAATGGTAAACGTTCAAAAAATTGGACGAAATTAAAAAAAGAGCAGCAAGATGAAATCAATAATACGCTACCTTTTGGGGTCGCAGTATTGGGTCAGTTATTCAAACACCCTCAGCTATAAGGGATCATGGTGAAAGGGTGTGTTCCATGGATTTGGTGAGTTAAAATATAGGAACGGCACCACATACAAGGGTCTGTTTGAGGCTGGGTCAAAACATGGATACGGAAGTTTAATTTCTACGAATGGTTATCAGTACCATGGTGATTGGTTCAAAGGCCAGAAAAACGGAAATGCCAAGGTACGCTATAAAGACGGAAGTACGTATGAAGGCTTCATTAAAGATGGTCTTCGTCATGGCTTGGGCAAATTCAAAGATGCACAGAGTGGATTAGAGCTTATAGGAAACTGGGTTTTTGACGTTCTTAAAGGTGAAGTCCAGATTGTAGGTTTCCATTGGGTGTTCTCAGGGCCACTACCAACAAATGAGGGCGAAGCCCTAGCTAAAATGGAATACCAAGACGGTTCAATTTACAGGGGTGAGATCAAAGATTTTATGAGGCATGGTGAGGGTCAAATCCAATATTCCTCAGGCGAGTTTATCAAAGGAAAGTGGCAACAAGATCAGCATGTCTTTAACGCTACTAAATTTGACTAAGACGGTACGACTTGGATAGGTAATTTGGTCAACCTAAAGCCTCATGGGTATATGCGGGTCTCATTGGCAAGTGGCAATACTTATGATGGGGTTTGGGATAAAGGAAGCATGTTGAGAACGCTTCATCTGAAAAATAGAATCAAGGGTTCTTTCAATATCCATGTGCATTAAAGGTTGATAGAAAATGGCCAGGCATTTAACCGTTAAGAGCTTCTTATTAATACTGAGCCTCTCCTTATCTGGATGTGGATCAGCAATTCCCTACATGGCACCTGATCTTTCTTATGGTCTTTTGGATGGAAATGTAGACAGACCTGAACTGGACTTTGGCTTCTTCATGGGTGGAGTAAACTGGACATTATTCTCCTTGGATAGTGATACATTCTAAATCCATGAGAAGAGTGTCTACAAAAATATCTATATTAATAGTTTCAATCCTGAGCTTTGTTATTCTTGCACAGGCTGACTCTTCAAACATAGAAAGCAGCTTTGACGAATATGAAACTAGAAAGCTGATTGAGAAATCTGAACCAATATTTAAGTGCAGTCCTCCTCCTGAAAAATACTCTGTTTACCGTTTAGGTGAGGGCTATGAAGATGGTTCAGCAGTATTTATTGAAATGAATAATTATACTACTTTGGTTAAGGCTGATGTTTGGGAGGTAGAGGGTACTGGGGTCTGTCGTTTCCAATATTGGGTTTTTGATTACAAAGGTACGACCCGCTTATCTGATTTGGGATGTTATGGTGAGACTTTCCCTCCTGAAAATGCAAAGGGCGAAATAATCATTAATGGCCCAGGAGAATATTCCAGGTCATACTATTGTTACTAAATGGTAAGTTTTTAATAATGCGGTTTCCTAAATTCTACATTTACCTGCTCTTGGATTTTGAGTCATGATTATTTTTGACAATTAGGAAGAGCTTCTGGCTCACGATGCATACTGCAAGATAGATGCATTTAATGTGCCGCTGGTCTAAAACTGAAATCTTTAACTTCATCTTAACTAACTCATTGAGAAGAATATCTTTTAACGAATCGTAATGTGAGGCAGACTTTCTGTCCAACCAGCAAAAAGCTGGAAAAATGAGGCAGGAAAAATGAAAACTTTTAAGTTTGTCTTTTATTGGACAACGTCAATCATAGTTGTGTTGCTTGGCATTACTCTTATCTGGGCTGCAACTTCTATCTTCATCATTTCTAAAGGTTTATCTGAAACGGATAAGTATAATTGCTATCTCAATACAGCCTGTAGTGATGATGAGTGTTGCAGAGATTTAAATGGACGGTATTTTTCGGTTAATGGCAACTAGTGTATCAAATACCACTCAAGCAATAACCGCTGCTCTTCAAGCCTCCCAACGCCTTGAAACACCAGAGGCACGAAGAAATTACAAAGAGCCTGTTACTGAAGCTATAGCAAAGTCTGTGGCTGTATCTATTAGTGTTGACGCAAAGATGCAGGTATTGATAGATACTCTGCAATAGGATTGATTTATCACCAATGTTTGAAGTCATCCTACTTTTATCTCTGCTGCTGTTTTTAATATTTTTGTTCAAGAAACCCAAACACAGGCGAAATAAAAATTTCACGCCAAAACCGATAAGCAGGCGTTTCAGCAGAAATCCAAATAATAGGAAAAACAAATAGCAAAGTAATTTCTAGACTACCTGGTATTCAACTGTCATGGTCTATTCATAATCGTTATTGAGGCTTGATAATGTCAGAAGTAGACACCAACCGAAAGATTGCCGTGATACTCGTTGCCGATGTTGTTGGATACAGCAAGCACATGGAACGAGATGAGAATGCTACGCTTCAATCCTATTCTGAGTGCGAGACAATACTGAATGAGCTTTTGAATAAGCGCCAGGGATCAATCTTTAATACCGCCGGTGACTCCGTGCTTACAGAATTTACCAGTGCGGTAAATGCAGTAGAGTTTGCGGTAGAATTTCAAAACAAGATAATTGAACGAAACAAATCTGACGATATTCCTACTAAATTAGAGTTTAGAATAGGCATCAATATAGGAGATGTGGTATCCAGAGAGGGAAACTTACTAGGTGATGGCGTTAATATCGCTGCTCGTCTTGAAGCATTATCTCAACCTAATGGTGTTTGCATATCAAAAAGCATTTATGACTTGGTAGTGCCCAAGACAAAAATGACTTTCAATGATCTTGGTGTGCAAAAAGTTAAACAAAATTCATTTCACGCCTATGATGTGCTCATTAAGGCCTCACAGAAAAGAAAACTAGGTTTTGCAAAAAGTTACTCGCTGAGCACATATGCAGTAGCGGTGCTATTAATTTTGGTTTTATTTACAGGAGCTGCTTTTTACGTATTTAACTACCAAACCAGGCCAATAGTTAGCCAACAAGATTATGCTCAGTCAGACATTCGCAATGTTCTGATAAAACCATCTCAATTTTTATCTGGAAATGAAAGCCTTAGTTATTTAGCGCAAGGCTTCACAACATACCTAGGAACCAGTTTATCTCAGCACCCAAGTTTGAATGTGCTGCCTCAAACAAGTGCTAATTTTGTGCAAAACAATAAGCTGACTAATTCCGAACTAAGAACAGAATATAAAATCGACTATGTAATTGAGACCTCAATACAAGTTTCGGGTTCGACCATACGTGTTGCCACAAAAATTTCTGATCTTGTTGAAGAGCAGGTAATAGCATCTGAAGTATATGAATTCTCTGAAGATGAAGTTTTTCAATACCAAGATAAACTTACTGAATTAACACTACAAAAAATGAGTATGATGGATCATTCAGGTTCAGATGGTTGGCGAATTTCTACTAACCCTACCATCTATAAAAATCACATACTCGCACAAGCAAATATGTTGTCCTGGACACCAGAAGGTCACTTTAAAGCTATGACTTTAGTTGAAGAAATGCTGGACCTTGAACCAGAGAATGCTGGTATTAAGCAAATGCTTGGCTGGCTGCTTCAGCAAAAAGTATATCTAGGGCTCTCAGAAGACACAGACACGGACCTTGAGACTAGTCTTGAGATTGCAAAGGTAAACTTAAAGATACGTGATGAAGGAAAAATTGATGCAATTGCCTTGGCTTCAAGTAATGAAGCACTTTTAGGTTTTTACGATGAAGCGTGTTCACGTCTTCCAAATATGAATAAACTTCTAATTGAAAAACAAACGAAGGCTGGCCCTCATGAATTCGCCATGACAGCGTGGATCAACCAAAACTGTGAAAACTTTGAAGTCGCTGTTTCTACATATGAACAACTTTTCAAAAAATCGCCACATTACCCGGCCTGGGTAAGATATTATTATGCTTATACCTTGTTGGCATTAAATAAATTTGATCAAGCAGAGAAATTTATACTTGAAAATGAGAATTTAAATTATTCGTACTATGGTACTAATGAGATATTCAAATTATGCTTGGTTTACATAGCTCATAAAAAACAGGATGTTAGTGAAGCGAAGCAGTATTACGAAGAATACCAGTCAATGCCTAATTCTCTAGGACTGGGATACCTGGAAGGAGACTTTGCTGCTGCAAGATCAAAAGGTTTCTTCAAAGACTTCGCAGAGGTTTTAAGAATTTATGGAATGTCATAACAAACAAATATTTGTATAGGCCTAAATTTCCTCAACGGTCTTGTTGCAAGAAGACAATATCATCTTAAAAAGGAATAGACGGATCAGGTTATCTTAATATTAGAAATCCATAAAATTACCCTCTCCACCGAATACCCCTTCCCATAGCTATTCCC
Source organism: Paracoccaceae bacterium (assembly GCA_902633655.1). Taxonomy (GTDB): domain Bacteria; phylum Pseudomonadota; class Alphaproteobacteria; order Rhodobacterales; family Rhodobacteraceae; genus LFER01. The sequence continues at coordinate 6,703 of CACPHA010000025.1, read as the reverse complement.
AATAGAGCTGACAGACTTCCAACCACCTATCTGATCAATCAGGTCTATGGGACATTCTACGGCCCTTAGACGGTCTCTGAAGGTGTGCCTTAGGCAATGTGCAGTAAGTCCATCAAACTCTCTCTTGAGCCACTTACCCAACGCAGCAGAAGCATGATCTGCCTTGCACACTCCATCGTTGATATACCTTGGATATAAATACTCATCATCTGAATATTTGAGTACTTCTTTCATTGCCAGCTTAGCATAGCCTACAAGTGGTAATGTCCTCTTGCTATTTTTGTTCTTTAATCTTCTTGCTGGGTTTGGGCGAATGTGGATTAGCTCATTCTCAAGGTCTATGTCCTCAAGTCTCAGCCCTACAATCTCTGCTAGTCTACAGCCTGTTTCTCCTAGTAGTGGCATCAGGAGCTTAACCTGAATGCCTGAGGCTAATGCTATCTGGTATCCCTGCTTTAGCTGTTCATTGGTAAAGGTGCCTTTCTTGTGACTGTCTTCTCCCTCTGCCTTTATGATCAATCTTGAGAGTGGGTTACCTTTCATTTCCAGGTGACGAACAAAGAGCTTTGCATCTTCTCTTGTATATTCACTGACATCTCTGTCACCTGCTAAAGACATAAGGGCTTCTAAAGCTACTCTTGGAGGTCTCTGATCTATGTCCCTGTGTCCAGCCCCCAAATTATGTACCATTTTTCAATAGAGTTTCTGGAACTGGCGGTCTCATGTTTAGGGCTTGGTGAGGTCGAATGTGATTGTACTGCTTTAGCCATGCATTGATGGCCGTTTGGGCTTGTTTTGTCGTCACAAACCACTCTGCGTCTAAAATCTCTCGCCTAAGTGTTCCATTAAATCTCTCATTATAGCCATTTTCCCATGGCGAACCGGGGTAAATACGAATTGGTTTTATGCCTACCTTGGTAAGCCACTTTTGAAACACTTCAGCTGTGAACTCAGGCCCGTTGTCAGAACGTATATAGTGTGGCCTCCCATGTGTGATTAGGAGCGGATATAGCGTCTCCAGGACATCAGCAGCGCTCATTTTATATGCCACATGAACAGCGAGTGCCTGGCGGGTATATTCATCCACCACGGTCAGCATTTTATAGGGCCGGTTATTACTCAACTTGTCATGCACGAAATCGACGGCCCACACATGGTTAGGCCCATTGGGACGCATACGGATGATGGAGCTATCTTTATTATAAAGCCGACGTTTACGTTTATGGAGCTCTGGCAGCTGCAACCCCTCTTCACGCCAAATTCGTTCGACTTTCTTGTGATTTACCTTCCAACCTGAGATCCGGAGCAATTGCGCTATTTTGCGGTACCCATACCGCCCATACATCTTTGCAAGTCTGATTGTGTCATGCCTGAGCGCATCTTCATCCCGGTCTTTGCTCCGATACGTCATTGTCGAGCGTGCAACGCCTAACACGTTACATGTACGCCGTTCAGATGTGCTTAGCTTTTGACGAACATGAATAACGGTTTGGCGCTTCAACTCTGCGCTCAGGCCCGGGGCTTTAGATAATCAAGGCTTTCTTTAAGGATCAGCTTATCCAGTTCAAGCTCTGCCAAAATCTTCTTGAGCCGCTGGTTCTCTTTTTCCAATGCCTTGAACTCAGTTAACTTCGCACGCCCCATGCCGCCATACCGCTTACGCCATCCATAATAGGTCTTGTCAGAAATACCCGCAGTGCGGCAAGCACTCACAACATCCATACCTTCATGAAGATGAACCTCAATCTCACGCAGTAATCTCAGAATGTCTTCTTCATTGTATCTCTTTCGTGCCATTCACTTTCCTCCTTAAGAGAGTTTTAACAAAATTCGTGGCACTAATTTAGGGGGGAAGGACACCTGAGTGTTAAGTACTCTTCTGCTATTTGAGACAAAGTGAAAGAACGAGGTTTAAAACTAGAAATTACAGCAGGGATATCAACTGGCTTAATTATTTCTGCCTTTTTACTCCAAGATCCTTCAAGGACATTAATCAGACGTTGAGCATAGGCAGCTGCTTCCTCGGGACATTTTGAAAGAGTTTGTCTTATAAAGGGTCCATAGGATTTCACTGCGTGTTTTGGCACACGTCTATTATAAAAATTACTGCCTGAACGCTTAATTGTGTACTGAGTATGTGACATTACTGACTTATTCAATGATTAATTCAAAGGAATTTCAGTAAGTTATACTAAACTAATGGTGCCCCAAGACGGGGTTCTATTCCGTACAAGTGCATCGTATCTGAGCTAACACTCTGATTTTATTACATACAGCATAGCTCAGTTCATCACAATAAGGCGTATCTTGGTCAGTAATCTGGTCAGTAATCACTTCAAGCTAAGCTTCAGCGTCATACTTTCTTATCGTTACTAGTATAGGGGTAACTGGTGGGTGGTACTTATAAGTATAGCCATCACAGTTACACTCTCACTAAGTCTAAACTTTGATGACAGCCTAGCTAATAAGCCTTGCAAGAGGGGGTGGGGCGAGGGCCACATGGGGGTGTACGTTATATGTATATCCACTGTGCAACACACGAGGGTTTTGTATTGGAGAGTTTACTGACAAATGTGGCACTTAAGTACGCGGCTACTCTGGCTCCCAATCAGTAGATCTCGCTTTGCTGCACCCGTATCTCGCTGGGGCGCGTTTCCAATTACCAGCCGTACTTTCAATATCTCAAAATATTGAGATTGACATCAAAAGTTGAACTTTAGAAAAAATTAATTGATTTTATTACCTAATGGTAAGATAATGTAATTCTGATTTAATATCTATGGAGTTAGCTATGGCATGGCACATTGAAGGAGAGTATTTTGAAAGCTGCTCTTGTACTAACACTTGCCCTTGTACATGGTCCTCAATGTCGGTGCCGGCAACAAACGATTATTGTCGAGCGAATTTGGCGTTTAAGGTCACGGATGGAGAAATAAACGATGTGGACATGAGTGGTGTTACTTTTGTCATGATAGTAGAGTCACCAGCCTTAATGAGTGAGGGCAACTGGAAAGTAGGAGTGGTTGTTAATGAAAGCTGTTCTGATGGTCAAATGAATGCCCTAGGCACCCTTCTAAGCGGTGATATTGGCGGCCCACCAGCAATGCTGAAGGATCTAATTGGTGAGATGCTTGGAATGGAGAGGCATTCCATACACATAAATGAGAATGGAAACAACTTTGAGTTTACTATCGGTGATTGTGTTTCATATGATGCGACCATTGTAACAAACCCAATGACAGAACAGCCTGTTAAAGTAGTTGGCATGATGCATCCGGCTGGAGACGAATTGACTTTAGCAAATGTTAATAAGGTTGATATGTCCATTATGGGCGTATCAATGTCTGGTGAAAATCTTAACGGATTTAGATCTCAATTCAGCTGGGCTGCTTAATAGCAAAGCATGATAATTACTAAAAATCAGACTCCAGTATTGGCATTTGTAGTGCTGCTGGCGCTGCTATGTTGGTCAATACTCGTGTGGCTGGTCGTCGATATGTGCAACCCTATTGCAATGATGACAATGCCAATGTCGCCTAGTTGGCTATCTATAAACTTCGTGGCAGTTTTTCTAATGTGGACAATTATGATGGCTGCCATGATGCTGCCATCAGCAATTCCCATGATACTCTTACATCATAAAATGTCTGGTCGTGGATTTGTAGGAGTAAATACTGCGGTTTTTCTTGGAGCGTATCTCGTAATTTGGGCCCTATTCTCAATAGTAGCTGTTGCAATTCAATTCTTCGCGCACAATCTTAACGTATTGGATCCAATGTCTCTTACTATATCGACGCTTTTTTCAGGAATTTTTCTAATTTTAGCTGGTGGTTTTCAATTTACAAAACTGAAAGACACATGCCTGCGAGCATGCCAAAGTCCAGCAGGCTTTTTTATGAGTAGATGGAAAGGTGGAGCCAAGGGTTCTTTTGAAATGGGGCTATCCCACGGATTATTTTGTCTAGGGTGCTGCTGGGCACTAATGCTGTTGCTTTTTGTTGGTGGAGTTATGAACCTAGGCTGGGTTCTTCTTCTGACTGTGGGTGTTTTGGCAGAGAAGACAATCCCTGCTGGCAAAGCTCTGAGCAACGTGATCGGCGTGCTGCTCATTGTATTTGGCTGTTATACTTTTTATGGGTTCTTCACCAAAGATACAGAAGGATCTATGCCCTCTATGACCATGAATTGCATGAAAATGGATGGCATGAAAATGGATGACGAAAGTATGAATGGCATGAAAATGGATGGCATGAATTCAGACTAAAAACCATTGCTTTTTAAAATTGTAGTAAAAATCAGGATATTAATGAGCAGCTTGTAGAAGAGGGATTGGCCCTCGCTTATAGGCAATATTCAAAAGATTACGTGTTAGCGTAAAAGACAGCTCGTAAAGCTAAAAAAGGTCTATGGCAAGGACATTTCATAAAACCGTGGGATTGGCGAAAAGGAAAGCGTTTAGTAGCCACTAGCTCGACAAATACAAATAAATGCAAAATCAAAGGTAACATCAGCAGCAGTGGGAAGATTTACCATACGCCAACGTCAAAGTGGTACAACAAAACTACGATCAATACGAGCAAGGGTGAACGTTGGTTCTGCACCGAGGCAGAAGCTAGGGCTGCTGGATGGAGGGCACCTAAAAACTGATCCACTTACCCAGTAGCTGCGTATTCTCGGTATGTTTAACAATGATAATACTCAGCGTAAGCCCGATGTTCTAGACAGGGCTGCTAAGTTTCTAGAGGTTCTATTCAAGTCTCCGCACCTTCTTTTTGGTGCTGCTATATGGGCTTACGGAGCTTACTGGCTACTTGCAGTTTCAGGATTAGCGTAAATAAAGGGATACACCCGATGCCTGAAGCGATTAGTAAAGGTATTGCCTCTTACATTTCTTCTGTAAAGGCTGTTGCATCAGAGCCAGTTAATAGAGAACCTATTGAACCTATTAGTCACATAGAGCCTGGTCCCACTAGAAGCGTGGAAATATCTATCAGTCAGGAAGCAATGGAACGTAGAAAAAGTGAATAACTATAGTATTTCTACAACCTCCCTTGATTAAAGAATCTTAGCAGCTTTACGCCCAAGCTAAACTAAGCCCTACACAACTCACCATGCGTTAAGCATAACTACATCAGCCTGTTTCATCCATGCGTAGGAGTTTAACTTGCGGCACGCTTTCATAGCAGTACCGACAGCTACACTGATATTGTCAGGCTGCGAACGTTCTCAGGTAAGCTACGAAGAGCCAAGTCCTGCCAATAGGTGGGTGTTTGATTACACTGGAAACGAGATGGCTTGGTGGGCTTTAGCTGGTGCAGTACTGATAGTTTTGGGTGGTAGAGACTTGGACCCTACTGATGATGAACTAAGCTGGTGAGGGCTGATAAGTTTTCCTGAAGTAACACCACCTCACTTCCAGAATAGACTGCAATCCAAACTTTATGCTTAACTCACAGCATGACTAGGTTGTTGATCAGATTGTGTGTCTTTGTGGCTGTGCTGTTTGGTGGTGCAGGTATTAGCCTCGCATCAGACTGCGCCAGTGACCCTAACGAGTGTACCCCCAAGGGTCTCTGTGAAGTTGCTACGGAAGTGACAGATGGTAATAAGCTCTGGTCTACTAGCACCCTTCAGTACGGGCTAGCTACCGCCACCGCCACTAGACTGGACCAACCGAGCCACACCACCCTCTAGGACAAGCTTAGCGACCAGATCATCCATGTCCATTAACACTGGTAAGTCTACCATAAGATAACCGTTCCCATCTTTGATAACGGCTTCAGGAAACATATGCTCTACGTCCTGAGCGATTAAACCAGCATTGGGATACTTATCCATACCAAGTTCCTTAGCTTTTTCATTCCATTCCCAAATGTGAATGACCAAGCCGTTTTCTAACACCATGCGAGTTTTAACTTCACTCAAAAGCTTATTATCCGTGCTGTAGTTTATAGTGGACATATCCTGTGCAGTAAGGCCACTCGCTAAGAAAAGCGCGGCAACGATAGCTAATAATACTCTCATTCTGTTTCCTCTAGGGATTAGCTTCAGAATAACGCAGTCCAAAAACATTTGAAATCCTTAAATGCAGCCAAAACAACGGTGAAGTCTTCGCACTCACTAATATTTCTAAATGAGGCAGTGACAGTGGCTAAAAACTCGCTTGTAGGTAACATTAACAAACGCAAAAAAGCAGGTACTTCTCGTTCTAAAAAGAAGAGCACAATAAGCAACAAAGCTTATAACGATTAGGAAACAATACTCACCAATTGGAATCTTTACAGATGGGGTTCTTTTCAACTAAGGTTTGCGGGAGAAAACATTGAACCTAATGAGGCCCACTCCGTCAAAAGATTTTTTATAGCACTTGCACTGATAACAACACAATCCACTCAAGCATGGGCTGAGTGTGGCGATTTGTGTAATAGTTTTTGGTGGGAGAAAGCAACTACGTCTGATGTAACGGCTAAGCTAGAAGCTGGCGCTGATGTGATGGCAAGGGGTAGGTATGACCAGACACCACTGCATTTCGCTATTGTGTTTGGTCCTCCTGATAACATTCAAGTCCTTCTAAAATCTGGTGCTGATGTGATGGCTAAGGATGAGGATGGCATTACACCACTGCATCTCGCTGCTGTGCATGTTACTCCTGAAAACATTCAAGCTCTTCTAGAAGCTGGCGCTGATGTGATGGCAAGGGATA
>CACPHA010000024.1 GCA_902633655.1 Paracoccaceae bacterium | reverse complement strand
GCTAGTTTAACATCGCGAACTGATAGTGCTCCACATTCCACCACAACTGATACGTTCTTTAAGTCAGTTTCATCCCCCAGGGCTTTTGCAGGTTTTCGTATTATTGCAGGATGATCTTTTAGGTCAATCTCATTTCCGATTAGGGTAGCAGCTACATCTGCTAATGCAGCTGAGTTCGAAATCGTTGTAACGCTGTCAGCAATACCAAGACTCAAACTTCGGCCATGGCGACCACTGGTCGCCAACCCACCAGCACCTTGTCGATGATCGATCCGGAGGCGCCCAAGGCGAGAGTTATCAGCCCCAGCGATGAGCGTTTCAAACTGCGTACCACGCGTGAGAAAAACTGAGATGTCACCCCCATTATTCACATAAGCTCTTTTAAGCTCCGCATGCTGTTTCATTGTTGTCAATATCTCATCTGCGATGGCGCCCGCAACGGCCGCCATGGAAGTTACACATCGCAAATCAGCGAAGTGACGTGTAGCTTCAAACATGCGAAGGGCAATCACTCCCTGAGGCGATTCAGAGACCGGAGTTATAAACCTTTGAAGCAAATCAAGCTCGTCCATAACCTCTTTGATGACAGTTTGAAAGCGGGCAACTGCCGCCGCATAGGCTTTCTCTCGTTCTCCGTCCACAAAAATAATAAGGTCACTCGGTCCGTGTTGAAGGTGTAACCGTCTCCGATCTGGAAGCCATTTTGCGTGAGGATGCATTCTATTATGCCTCTTTAGACCAACTGTAATTTTCTGCGGCCATCGGATCGTTTAATCTAACTTTCCTTTTAACTCGGCGGACATTGTCCTGATCTATCTCCTCAATCGTTGTCATATAGTCCACATGCCCCCCTAAAGCAGCATAATCGCTTACGCGAAGAGTGAATTCAATCGGTGCAACCAACGCAGGTGTAGGAACATAGCCAAAGGATCGCGTGGGCATATCCATAACATCAACCATCACTGTTATTCCCCCGCCAGGCCAAACATACGTCTCGGCTCCTCCACAAGTCACATTAGTTAATGCACTCTTGACCGAGTGGGTTAACCTAACCGGATTTTCAGTTACGCCAGCACGTAGTGATCCTCCAGCACCTCCCATAAAGAGAACAGAACAGACCGAGGGCTCACAATTCTCAGCGATTAAATCTGCCGAAAATTTCAATATTTCTGGTATCGGTTTCAATTGAGGGATCAGGTCTTTGTCTAGCTCATAGTATGCGTACTGTTCACCAGTGGTAGATACCATAAGCAGTCGGAGTCCTTCCCACGCAATTTTAGGATTGAAAGGACCAAGGATTTTAAGTGGATCATCTATATCTGTTCCTCCCCAACCCAGACCTGGTTCAGCAACCTGAAAATATCGTCCCGATGTGGAACGGCGACCAAGAACTTTAATACCAGTTGGTGTTACATCTAACTGTTTTCCAGTCTCATGCTCTGACAATACACCCGTGATATGGTCGTCAACCACAACTACGTCATCCACATGACCAATCCACTGCATGGGAAACATTCCGATAGTGGCCGAGCCACACCCGACCCGCATCACGTTTTCTTTTAGCCCATTGATAATGGGTGGTTTTCCGGCTTCCACAACAACTTCGGCCTCATGCCCAGGTTCTCCTATGGCCATAGTAACTGGATCGCGGTTACACAGTCGTAACATTGCGTCACAGGCTACGCGCCCTTCTTTCTTAGTGCCACCGGTTAGATGCTCCACCCCTCCAAGTGAAAGCATTTTTGATCCGTATTCCGAGGTCGTCACGTGACCTATTGGTTCGCCATCCACTCGAACAATATCCCGTTCATCACCGATGTGACGGTCCGTATCGATTTTGACCTTAACACCACAATAACTAAAAATTCCCTCCGTTACGACAGTGACCATGTCAACACCATCTACGGATTGACTTACAATGAATGGAGCTGGTTTGTAATCAGGATATGTAGTTCCTGCCCCGACAGCTGTTATAAAGGGTCGGCATCCCTTTATGATATCTCCATCCCAAGAATAGTCACCCTCTTGATTACCTAAAAAAGGCACCACTTTCTGATGTGATTCCTGGATTATTGTAAGTGGGTCAAGGCGGATAAGATCCCCATCGCGATTTGCGTACCGGTCGCATGCACCAGCCTTGCCGTCAGCGATGTAACACATTACTGGGCAGGCATCACATCTGATTTTCTCTGGTGATTCTGACCTACTCACTATGTCATCCTTTGCTTTAGCGCCGCCATGACGCGTGATGGTGTTGCAGGAATTTCATAAAGTCGTGAACCGGTAGCATGTTTAAATGCGTTCAGTATGGCTGGGGCGGTCGGGATCAAAACATGTTCACCCAAACCCTTTGCACCATAGGGCCCATGTGCGTCCTCTTCCTCCACAATCAAAGTTTTTATGTTCGGAACATCGCCAATTGTTGGAATCAGGTAATCGTGTAAATTCTCTGTTCTTCCTGCGATGTATTCTTCCATCAGCGCCATACCCAAACCTTGGGCAATGCCTCCATGTACTTGGCCTTCAACCAACATTGGGTTGATCGCTTTACCAACATCATGGGCTGCAACAAATTTTGTCGGCTTTACGGTTCCCAATTTCGTATCAACTACGACAACGGCAAGATGAGCTGCGTAACCAAACTGAGCATAAGGATGGCCCTGGCCATTTTTATCCAATGGTTTTGTAGGAGGATCGTAGGTTTCCTCAGCAAAAAAAACAAATCCCTCGCCATTTTTTGGAAGATTTTGAAGATTAAGTTTGTGTTTTCCAGCTCGATCAGCAACTGTTAGTTCGGGGCCATTAAAAGAAAATTCAGCGTCCTCAGACACATTTAAACGCTCAGTAATTTGTCTCCTTAATCTTTCTCCAGCAAGCCGAGCCGCATTTCCAGACACAAAAGTTTGACGCGAGGCTGACGTTTTGCCGGCATCCGGTGTTATATCCGTATCAGGCCCTATAAGCTGAATATCGCTTACAGGTATCCCAAGGGCACGCGCAAATATTTGTGAAATAACGGTGTTTGAACCCTGACCAATGTCCATCGCTCCCTGATGTAACCTTATTCCTCCATCGGGAAAAATACCCGCCTTTATTGTGGATGGGTTAGGAAGAGAGGTATTACCACAACCGTACCATCCAACACCGATCCCTACGCCGTATTTGAGCACAGCTGAACTTTTGTTTGCTTCCGTGGCCTTTTGCCGTTCTTCTATCCAAGCTGGTTGTAAAGCCTTAAGGCAAGCCTTAATCCCAACTCCCTTTTCAAAGACTTGGCCACAGACTGTTTCAACGCCGTTTTCCAGCGCATTTTTAAGTCGAAACGCCAAAGGGTCCAGACCCAATTTATCAGCTAGCTCATCAAGCATGCTTTCCTGTGCAATAGCAGATTGTGGCACTCCAAAGCCCCTAAAAGCACCTGATGGTGGATTATTTGTATAAATACCCCTTGAAGAAGCTTGGTAATCATTAACGTTATAAGGACCGGATGCGTGAACAGGCACTCGGTTAGCGACCGTTGGGCCCCAGCTTGCGTAAGCGCCTGTATCGAAAGCTCCGTCAAATAAAAAACCACAAATCTTGCCGGAGCGATCTGCGCCAATTGTTACTTTAATATTTGATGGATGACGTTTTGTGGAGCTTTGCATAGACTCCTCTCGACTATAACATAAGCGAACAGGTTTGTGCGTCTTCAGAGCGGCGAGCGCAAGAAAAGGTTGAACGGACAAATCAAGCTTTGAGCCAAACCCACCACCCACAGCCGTTGGCACAATCCGAATTTTTGAACGGTGCATTGCAAGAATGCTTTCGAGGCTTTCTAAATCCATTACAGGCGCTTGTGTACAGGCGTGGATTTCCAATCTTCCGTTTTTGACTTCAGCAAAACCAGCCTCGGGTTCAATGTAGGCATGCTCAACGATGCCAGTTGTAAAGTTTCCAGAAACAACGACATCAGCCTTTTTTAAAGCAGCATGTGCTGTCCCACGGCTAACAAACCCTCTGCACATAACATTGTTCTTATGGCCCGCATGCAATTGCAAAGCGCCATCTTTTTCAGCCTCGGAACTCGAATGATGCGATGACTGAACTTCCCAAGTAATTGGTATTTTCGAGAGATCAAGGTCAGAAAGAATCGATGCCAAACCAACAATTGCGGCAACTGCTTCACCTTTAAATCGCACCATATTTTCGGCAAAAACGGGCTGATCTATAAATCCAGGGATAACTCCAAAAGCATTTTTTCCTGGAATATCAGCTGCAGTCAAAGTCACTTCAAGTCCATGGTCCTGACAATATTTCTCTAAGTTACCAAATTTAAATTTGGCGTGATGATAAGGAGAGCGGAGGATCAGAATTTCTAAACTTTCTTTTGAGGCAACGTCATCCCCAAATCTTAATTCTCCAGATACTTTAGCGCGACCGTCCAAGTGTCTGACAGATTCCCCAACATCTCCATTGCAATGTTCCGCAATGGCCGGGGCATTCATAACTGCATCGATGATTTTACGGTACCCTGTGCAGCGACAAAGTACACCCCCTAGTGCATCTTTAACTTCATCTTCGCTAGGTGCATCGTTTTTACGTAACAGTGCGGTTGCAGAAACTATCATTCCTGGCGTGCAAATCCCACATTGCGCCGAACCATGATTAAGAAAACTTTCTGATAAATTCCGGGTTATAGGATCGTCCCTATGCAAACCTGTCAGTGTTTGAACATCACGCTCTTCGGCTTGCTCAGCGACCATCAAACAAGCGCAGACTGGTTGCCCGTCAACGAGAACCGTACAAGCACCACAGTCACCGGCATTGCAGCCTATTTTGACATCTTGAGCAGAGAGCTCCTTTCGTAAAATTTCGGATAATCGCCGACCGTTAGGTGCCGGAATATTTACTGTTTCTCCGTTCAAACGGAAAATCAATTGTGATTGAGATAATTTCTTATTCATAAGACCGCCCGTGAAAGGGAGCGAACAATTTGTTCTGCCACGGCCTCTTGACGGAATACGGCTGATCCGCGAACATCACTGATAGGAGTAAGAGACAACAAATGACGTTCACAAATAGCTACTTCATTAGGGCGGCAACCAATCATCTCACGCTCAAGTGTTTTTAATCTCTGTGCCACAGGTGAACAGGCACCAACCGCAATTCTTATATCGATTATGCGACCACTTCCATTCAATAAAATGCTAATCGCCGTCATGCAGATTGATATCACCAAATACGACCGGCTACCCAATTTAGTAAAAACTGATTTCATACCTTTCGGAGGATGAGGTACAAAAATGGAAGTAACCAATTCGTCTTTTTGCCGGTCTGTATTTCGAATGCCGTTCAAAAATTTTACCAACGGTATTTGGCGCTTTCCACGCTTTGCACTTTGCAATTCAATTTCAGCTTCAAGAGCCAATAGTGGAGGAACACCATCTGCTGCGGGAGATGCATTACATAAGTTGCCAGCAATCGTTCCAGCATTCTGAATTTGTATGCTTCCAACTTCTTGTCCAGCAGCTTTTAACGCATCAAAAGCTGCTGGCAAATCGGATTTTATAATTTGCGTCCAAGACACAGCTCCACCGATCCTGAACCCACCCTCCTCAAAGGTTATAGTATTCATTTCGGGTAGCTTCATTACGTTAAGAATATTGTCCTGGCTGCCACCCATTTTTAGAGACGGGAAATAGTCTGTCCCACCAGCAATTACCACGAATCCTGGATCTCTTAGAATGTTCAAAGCGTCCTCTAATTGTGAGGGAGAGTAGACTGTCATATTAACCTATTAATGCTTGTATGCTAACGATATTATTCGAGATGGAATGTTGTCAATACAAATGCGTAAATTTCAAAATTTTCTACGGCCGTGGCAAAAAGATATTCTATAGCGAGAGGGTTAAAGTGAAAAATCTGGTTAATTTTTTTGAGACACTAATTCAAAGAAAAAAAGATTTAGTCGAATAAACGCACACAGAAAGCATTTTCCGTTTATGAACTTTTGCAATCTTCCTCTCTACTTTTTAATTACTCTGTAATGATCGCCAAGGCCTCAATGCTTTGCTGATCATGATGCAACTCACACAAAATTGACGATGGGTATGTTTTAAGCTTATTTTCAGATACTTTTAAATCACCCAAAATTTCACTCAAATGCTCTCTGTCGTTTCCAAACGTAAGACCCGTGAAGGTTCTACTGCCCCAGATACCCATTGATGAATTACAACCCACAAGAATAAATGATGCTAAAAGTGTAAAAAATAAGCGCATATTCATCTTCATGTCATTAAACGAGGAACTTGAAATTTACTTCTATAGTTACGACAAATCTTTAATTATATTGAGCATAATTGTTAGAGAAAATCACTAACTGGCATCAAATCTGTTTTCAAAAAGCTAATTTGATGATCAAATTGAAGTCCTACAGGGAATAGAGGCCTATCAAAAAAAAGAAACCTTAATAATCAAACAGTATTTCTGGCCACCCGTTTCTCCACAAAATTTCCAGCTCATCTACCCATGGCTTTCCATCGAACTCAGCGTCATAATAATGAAATGACAAAAAATACCTATGATCTTCGTCTATTTTTACACCAGCATGACCAGGTCCTATCTTATTTTCAAAACTTTTAACTAATAGAGAGCCACCTCCCTCCATCATATCAATACCTTCTTTATCAAAGTAGGGCCCTGTAGGCGAAGATGACCGGCCAACCCTGATGTTATATGTTGACTCTACCCCCCTACAACAAGCACCCCAGTTTACAAAAAGATAATAAAAACCATCGAACGGATATACGTAAGCTGCTTCCACCCAATCTGGATCATCCAGATCGCCCGGACCCCTCGCAATTTCAAACCAACTGTCATTATCAGGTTCATACCATTCACCTGAGACAGTTTCATACGAATTGAAATCAAATTCCGAAATATGGACTAAGCCACCACCAGTTACTAGAAAGTTTCTACCATCAAAAGCTTCAAAAATACTCGGATCAATTGCTTCAACTTCTTGTTTCTCGTGTGGATCAAAAGCACATGTTACTGGACGACCAATGTCCGTCCAATTTTTGTCAGATCTACGTAAAATCCCTACGCAAGAACCAGTTTCTTCAAATCCTGCAGAAACACTATAGACTATATCGCCGTTGGGTGCGAAATCAGGTGCCCAATAAGCTCCATCTTGGTTAGGCATTTCTGAATAAATCCAAATAGGCTTTTCTTGCAACAAACACAGGAAAGGAGACCATTTCTTCTCCCTATCTTCTCTTGTCCAAAGCTCTAATCCGCAGTCATATCCATCCTCCTGTGCTTTTCCAGTAGCTGCAAGATACTCAAAATTGCCCAACTTTATGATTCTCGATGGATCATGAATATGCCAATCACTTTCATCAAATTCTGGAGACATCTTTGAGTAAATCTCAATGAGTGGGCTACATATTGCGGCGCCCGCTTTTAAAAAAATCAAAATTATAAGAAAAAGCCGCAAACGTTGCCTCTATTTTGCTCCTCAAAATAACTTATCACCAGATTATTTTCTGTCCAGCAAAGTAATGGCGCAAACTTTGTTACTGCCCGGTTTCACTGATGCCTACTGTATAAGGGGAAAAATTTGAACATTAATCGCCTGATCAGAAATCGCCAATTTGTGTTATAACTGTAGTCAATTCCACGTCAGTTCCGGCGTCCTCTTGGGCTTTTTTGAAGTATTGTTTAAGACCATATGATTGAATGAATTTTGGATTTGGAACATCCATCATTATTTTCACAGACGCTTAGACAGGATTAGCTGCAGCCTAAATAATTTTTGCGCCTCCTGTTACCGCATAATCTTGCATGGCCTCTGCCATTTCTGTCCAATTTTAAAATCCTACAGAGATTTTTTTCGTAGCTAAAATACTTGGTATTGTTCATTCCTCACAAAATGTTTTAAAAAACCAACACAAACCGCCGCGCTGCAAATTTAACGAAAATAGATTTACCCGACGAAAAATAAATTCACCATGTATCACAAACGCAAAAATCATTAAATCGTTATTGTTGATCGCTCATATAGCCGAATAACGGCGGATAGGTATTTCTTAAATGCGCTTCCATTACATGAATATAAAGATTTATCCCCAATAAGCTTTTGAAAACCAAAAACTTCGTGCGATCTGGAAATTTTTCTTCCGCAAAAGAAACTTAAAACTTTATACAAGCCTTCGGTCGCTGCATTTAGCAAAATGTTTTGAGATTAAAGAACAGACAAACTTTCTGCGGCGGGCACTCTATTGGCTATTTGTCTCCATGTCTTCCCGTTTTTTAAAAGAAATACCACGGTAACTATGTCATCGTTATCTCGCCATCGATATTCCTCAACATACTCATTAGCGTGAATTAAAACCATATTTCGGTTTTGCTGTTCTGCAAAGTCAGTAGTCTTAACTGCGTTATCAATAACTTTGACATGTTCATCCAAAGTCAAAAGTTCAGTTTCTCGAATGAATAAAAAATCGTCGTGATGTATGTTTTTAAAAATCTCTTTATCCCAATTCGCAAACACACTTTGATATTGTTTAAAAACACTCATTTTATCCTCATTTACTCATCGTTTGTAAGACAGTGACCAATCCGCTTATCAACAATTAAAAGTGGTTTCACGATTGGGCAGGATGTTCAATCAATTGGTTATATTTTAATATTCCCCCAAAATCATCAAGATACAATGCACACCAAAACATCCAAGCACTTCAGCGGCAATAACCTACGGTGTTACTTTTGACTAAAACTACCTAATTATTTGCAACACGTAAAATCTTTGGGATGAATCTAAGGTGTACAACAAAAAAATGACAATAAAATTTTTTACCAATTAAGCATTTAGCTTAAATTCTGACTTTGTGTGTCCAACGAAAGTTAGTTATTCAGATGTTTCATTTCGAACATCCAAACTCAACAGCAATTCACTCGGATTCTTGGCAGGCCGTTTTTAAAAGCGAGTATGAATTAAAATATAGTTCATGTCACAATAAAAAACTTAGGCAATAAGCACTTAATACGATATGACTGAAAGTTATTAAAACTGAAAAGCCGTGGAGGTTTCTAAATTTTTTCTTATTGCCGCTGTCTGATGCATCATTAATTGCTGGCATTAGTATTCGGTGGTTGGGAATGGTGGTCAAAAAAATGATCATGAGAAAAATAAAACTGGTTTTATTCACGAAATAGCAAACCAGCGCGGCTGTTAAAGAATTGACCAAGACCCAAAGATAGAAATAGGGAAAAGTTTCCCGAATAAATCTCCGTGCGACTTTGCCCTCAAGTAACTTAAAAGAAAGCGCCCCGAAACCAATGGAGAATAACAGCATACCACCGAACAGAGATGAAATTGCCAGAGCTGCAACAAATTCCAACCTAATTTCTCCCTGCCGTTACTGAGTTTCTCTGATCCAGTATTAGCCACCTTAATAACTGATCTAGTGCAGTACAAAAGAATTAAAACTTAAAAATGTGAACGTGCTCTAAAGGATGTTGTTAGAAAATTTGGTATAGCTGGATTGCGTGTCCAGCCAACGAATTAATTTTTTCGATATCAGTCCAATATCATTGCACCAAATTTCAAAAAATATCCGTAAAATACCGTCAAAGAACAGACAGCAAGTGCCATTCCAATCTTCGACATATCTCCTTCAGCAAAACCTTCACTCCCAAAGATCGCGATAATTCCAATAATTGAACCTAGCCAGCCTGCTCTTACTGCTCCGTTACCAAACTTCTGGACTATACCATCTTCACCCTTTTCTGCCATTGCGAATAATACCCCCAAAGCAACAACCACTATAATTGCCGGCATATCTATATACTGGGCGACATCACCGACCATCACTAAAGTAACTGCAATAAAAGCCACGTAGATCAGGGTACATATAATTTTAGTTGTATTCATCTCTAATTCCTATGTTTTTATTTTCGTTTCAAACTATCTTGCCCGACTGCTGGATTAGCTAATTTTATACGAAAGTTAATTGCCTCAAATGTCAAAAATTACGCTACGAGCATTAAAATATTTTCTTAATTATGGAAGTTTCGGATTGATTTAAAGTATTTAGAAAAATTCCTAACGGGTCTTAGGCTTGTCAACAATTTAACTTTATAATTTTTCAGAAATATTAATGATTCAGCAAAAGAAGTAGGATAAAAGCTACCTGAATATCAAAGGACTAGTAATAAAAAAGGACAGCAAAAAGCCCACAATAAAAATTTAAAACAACATCTTTTTGGTTGTTCACTATCGATAAAATGGCAAATATTTTAAAATTTTACTTCTGAATTTTTCGGGTAGAAAATACCAACCCGTTTGTTTGAACCAAACGATCCAAAAAATAGCAACGACAACTGCTCCAATGGATAATTTAATCTCAATTAATAGCGCTACGTAAAGTGTGACAGCTATCGAAGACAAGCTAGCCAAAGTTGTCAAAATTAAAAGAGTATATCGCCATTTTTGGTTCATTTCAGGATTACTTTAAAAGAAGTGGGGTTAGAAAACTAGGCGGCAAGCTTTTCTTACCGGGATTTTAAAATAAAAGCTTTGACAAAAAACTAATATCTAGCAGTTACTCACTGTACATAAATAAAAAGAAAAAATTGCTGCAGGCTTACGCGAAAAGAAGACACTAAGAAGTTAGGATAACCCATCCACTACTTAATGAAAGAAGAGGCCGTCCAAGTGTAACAACTGTACTTTATAATAAACTAAAGAGATAAACAGACCTGTTTAAGGTAAAGATACCACTATTCTTGATATGCTGTTTTTGGCTTCTTCAGTTGATCTATCTTAACAAAAGCTAGAGTTCTTTGGCTCCCACAAGTGTATTTTTGACAAGGATTTCGCTCACTTGCGGCAAATGTTAGAGTGACTTACCACGGCAGTAGAATAACAAATTAGTAAATACCTTCAACTATTTTTGGCGAATAACGAAAGTAGTATAGAAAAAACTCTACGACTAAAACTTATTATTACATATCAACGTCATTATTATACCCTAAAATATTGTTTTTATTTCAATTTTTTGGCTCTGCAAACGAGAAGTTATACTCCTTACCAATGCGCTGAGTTACTGCTAACACATTAATTTCATATTGAGCAGTAGTCGCGAGTTCATAGTAATACGGCGCAAAATAGTCAGTAATTTGGTCTGTAATATCCTTTGGGAAGCTAGCCCCTGCGAGTGCCATGCATTCATTTTGGATTGCGGTACTTAGCGTGTCTTAAAGGTGGGTAAAATAGAGATGTAAGCTTTTGATTAAAAATTTCTCAGAATACTAGTACCTGGCAATTTTTTCATGGGATCACATGCCGATTTTAGGTAATTATTTCATAATCTTGCACCTCTATTTATAAGTACTAAATGATATTCTCTTAAAGACATCAGCACGCGGGAAGTACCCCATAAGCAACGCTATCCATTTCCGCAGCCGTGGCCTAAGTTTTGATGCTGGTCAGAGCTGTACCTATGTTCAGGCGATCGTCCAGGAGTTTTCGACTGCATTTTACCATTACGACTAACGATCTTGACGAGAAAGTTAAAGTTGAAAACTTGGGAACACTCTCAAATGACGCAGCTTCGTTAGGGGACTGGTTGCATTACCTTTGTGGAAGGCCTGACTTTCGCTAGTAATTATCTTTATGTGATATAGTACGATCCTGTCTTGGCAAGTTTTGTACAAGAACGATTAGCGAAGCCAGGTCATAATATTTCCGAGGCAATAGTGGATGAAACTTAGTTAACTACATAAGAACAGCTTTTTAGAAATAGTGGACCGACCCATCCGCAGAAATTTGTGGCTGAGTGAAACAGGTACCACCAATTAGGGGCGCTTTTCTACCTTTAACAATGGTACTATCGGCATCTCTAACTTTCAGCATGTCCTTAGTGTCAATTATAGTCTGGGGTTTTATAGCTTTAGCTATTCAACTGGTTTGTGACCAATTAACCGTTACCTGAAGCCAAATATTGTTGAATAATTTTTGCTGCGTTTTTTCCATCTTGAATATAATATAAGCCAATTGGCTCCTGCTTGACCCATAATCTAATCCAAAGTTGTGCTAAATTCTCTTCTGGTGCTTTTAAAAAAATAGTACTTAAGTCACCCAAAAAATCTATGCGACCATAACTATCAATCTCTTCATATAAGAGAGGCGAAATGGTGATTTCATTTGCAAATTCCATAATAAGTATGCGTTTATTTGTGAGGCCATAATAAATATTATTCATACCCAGAAGTTTTTTCTTTGGCTTCAAATAAAGAAAGTTTACTCCAAGAAAACAGGGAAAAGCTGGAATGCTTAGTACTATGACTGGAATGACTATTCCCTCTTCACGAAAAGATATTGTCGAAAAGATTGCGAAAAAAACTAAACCAGAAATAATAGTTATTATGTACCACAACCATTTTTTTAATTTTGTGCTGGTGTCGAGAATATGCTTTAATTTTACGCTTGGTCGAGATCTTCCGCGCCAAAGAACCTTTTCATTCTCCAGCAATACGTTATCTTTTACATAAGCTTCAACGTCCATTATCGACAGAGATTTATCTCCCATTCCTTCACTGTTGTTACTCAAATATTCCTTCTAGGCACTTAGTGTTGTATACTTATCAATGTATGTATCTATAGGAGAAGTTATCTAGTTGCACTAGCATTTAGGAAACGTGTTTATAATATAACTTTATTTTTATAACCTTAACATATTTTATTATCTTACAGCGCAGTCTCCCAACCAATCCAACTCAATTCGTTCTCTGATAATCTGAAGAGGCTCCATCTTATCCCTGTTTTCAAATATTATTTAACAGAAAACCACAGCCAGTATTACACCGCTACGGCAGTATTTTCATCGGTGGCTGCAATGGCATCACATTGGGCTTAGAGGTTGAACTGCTAGAGGTAGTAAACGAAAAAGAAATCATTGGCGGACTACAGAATAATTATTGCAGCCAGGAATCAGCGGTTAGATTTGTGCAAGAGAGTGTTAAATATTAGTGAAAAACTAACAGTAAACATTATTTAAAGTCTGCCGGCATGCAAACTCCGGCTTGAAGCTCCCACATCTTGTTTCGCCATTTTGTTCCACTATTAGGGCGCCAGTTGACTAACTTTTTAATCGCATCATGGCATCTGATTGCCTTTCCGCCGTCTGCAGCAAACCATACGGCACTGGCGCCACCTTCTAATACCATCTTTGCAATCAACTCATCTTGGTCGATAAGTACGGGCAAGTCTATGATTAGATATCCTTTAGAATCCTCAATGATAGCGTCCGGGTATTTCGCCTTAACATCCTGAGCGGTTAAGCCCATTGGAGCAAAACCTCCATCTTCCTCAGAAGCTTCATACTTTGCATCCAAAGCTTTGGCAGTGTCATTCCACTCTCAAAAGTGCAGTACCATTCCGTTCTCCAGCACTTCCATTGTTGTAACATTTTTCATCAGGCGATTATCGCTACTATATTCTTTAATAGGGGTATCTTGCGCTATTACACCTCCAGCAAAGAAGAGTGCTGCGGTAAATGTTAATAGTGATTTAAGTAAGGTCTGCAAAATAAATCTCCTTAATAGGAATGGGTTAAATTGCTGAGGTTATTTTTTGACTTAAGACAATGATATTCTTTAGGCAAGCTATACTTAGCTTTTATCAATAGTGGCACCTTTCTGCCCCAACCTAGAAATCCAGCTCACTAAGACTAAATTTAAGTTTGTATTATTAATATCCATTCGCGCCGGCAAGCCTACCATCACATGGTCTTTGTCAACTTTGATAGCTGTATCACGAAAAGCATGCTCTACATACCTTACGATTAAACCAGCAGGACAATACCCATCTAGGCCAACAATCATTAGCAAAAATATAATTGGATGTTAGTAGTAAAAAGTAAGGTTTTCTCGATCACGCTCTAATCATAGCAAAATTAATTACACCATCGGTTCTTTGATATCCCGTTCCTGTAACTTGATCGTACATAACCCAATATAATAAATCCGTAAGTTGGATTACCGCTATTAAAAATAATAATGCAGTTGTTATGGTGTATTGCTCGCTCCCGGGGATCAATTTTGGTATTAGTGGTTTCAACAAAAATTTAATTACAACAAGTAATACACCAGTAACGACAATTGATAAAAAAGTTACCCAGACAATATTACCCATATTCAGCTCTCCTATGATTAAGTCATATCGTTGCTTATAAAGTTGAGTGGTGACGCTTAACTACATTTAATCACAAATCTAGACTTGAATTCATAAAAATGGACATGTTTATTTTTATTAGAAATATAATCGTAATGCTAAATAAAGAAAAATTGTAATTGGATTATATTTTAAAGCCAGAGTAATATAAATCTATGTGGCTTGGGGGAGAAAAACTTGGTCTTATAGAGGGTTATACGTATGGATGGAGGACCATGCATTAGCACTTTAAGTGTAAGAGAATTTTGAACGCTTTGAAATGAATCTTAACCTCAAACAAAATCTACATTTTAAATGAACGCCACAATCCTTTTTAAATCTAAAGACTTCGCGTCTAAATCTTTTATCAGACTGGTACTATTTATTTTTGTAGTGTGCTCTTCACAATGCTTCTGCGAAGAACTTAAATCAGTTAAAAATTTAGAAAGGATTTTGATAAATGGGCTAATGACTTTGGAAGCTGGAAGTTCAAAACTGCAAGAAAGTGCTTACCCAACAAAACTTTGCAATGGTAAACAAAAACTTAAAGGACTGCGTGAGCTTTACTTTGATATTTCTAAGCGAATAAATTTAGGAGTTCTTGAATCACTTTCTTACAAACCTATTTTCGTCACCGGGCCGCACGTGCGCCAAAAAGCGAATGACATTATTTACAATTTTGATTTAAAATCGCATGAAATTGCACCCTATAATCCTGAATTTATTAATCTGCTTAAAACACTCATATTTTCAATAATGACAAAAAAAGAGTTTGTTAGAAAAACAAGATGTATTTTTAACATTAATATAGAACTACTAGCTGTACAATATTATGAAGCATATCTAATTCTTTTTGATCCTAAAATGGAAGAAACACGAAAAGAAATTACTGCTTGATTTGAAGAGAGACTAGCACTTTACCCTTCTGATATGGAGGAAACCTGCCTCTCTGAAAATTATAAAAGATCCCCAAGTTATAGATTAATGGAAAATCTTCGTGTGATATCTGATCAGACTGGCATTCCGTATTGGTAGACATACCGTCTTCGTCTAGCTATGTCTTTTTGGATAAGACGCAGCCTAAACGATACACATCATGAAATTTTTAGCATCTTGCATACAGTATTGAAGGCATACAACATAGAAGAGGCGCATAGACCACAATTTTTTATTAATTTGGACCTAAGGCCGAATTCTTTGGTAGATCAAAACGCGAAAAGCAAGCTAACAAACACTAATCCCAATTTTAAAGAAAATTCGTTAATTAATGATGAAAAAGAAGTTCCAGGTCGCTTAAGAAAGTTCCAGAAGCGACTAAAATAATCGTAGGTCGAAAATCCATATATCTTTAACCAACGAAAGTGCGTTACTTATTTTTAACAACTTTTCATGGGCATAAAAGTCAGTTGGAAAAGCAATAGCCGCTGGCTTTTAAAACCGGGTTTAGCGTTGAAAAAGTATTGTAATAATCTGCACGATATCGCCCTTATCGGATAGATAAAATATTGACTGATTTGTCATTCACTTGCCTGATGGATTTTTTTGCTTTTTTATTAACCTTTTTCATACTGTAATGCCAAAGAGTTTGGATTTCTTTCAGTGGCGCTGTTAATTTTTTATTAACTTCACTTCCCGCAGTTTTTAGATCATGTTAAACGCAACAATAAGTTAATTTTTAGTGTATTAAGCAATGGAACTTATCAGTCACTTCTTTTACGCAATCTCAGTCAGAACATTTTTAATTATTGCAATATCGATGGGTGCAACAGCATCGTGCGAATACTTGTCCATTGTAGGGGACATGCCTACATCTCTTATCGGCTTAGCAGTCGTCTTCCCATTGGTTTTCAGCATTAATGCTTCCTTTCAGAGACGCGATCAAGCACTACAGCACTACGGGACAATAAACGCAAATCTTGCCAGTCTTTATTTTGCACACAAAAGTTGGATAACCTCCCCCCAAAAAATAGATGGCCGCGGTGAAGAAATAATGAAGTTGGCTGTTTCCTTCCTTAAAATTCTGAAAGACGATTTAACCAACGAGAAATCACCCCCAGAAATGAAATCAGAAATTTACAATATATTTGAAAATTTCTCCAAAAAGAATGAAATTTTCCTTAGAAAAAATATGTTAGACACACATGCCACGGTTAGTTCTTGGCTTAATCAAATAATGCAATCTTATGAAATGTTAAGCAATATTTCAGATTACAGGACACCAAAAGCATTACGGGCCTACAGTAAGGTTTTTTTAAATCTTTTTCCTGTGATTTTTGCTCCGTATTTTGCTAATTTAAATCAAGAGATTTCTTATATGGGATATCTTGTGGCGTTTATTTATAGCGTTGTTTTGGTAATGCTAAGTAATATACAAGACAATGTCGAGAATCCTTTCGATAACAGGGGTTTAGACGATATAGATTTAGATAGGGAAAACCGAATTAATGCATTAAACTGAACGATCAGTGAATTAACTTAATTACTGAGGGATACTTTATGGATTTTTCGTCTGGTGCAGTTGAAGCTTATTTGGCCGGTTTGCCATACCTATTATCACATTTTGTTATAGCAATCGTCATATTGATTGTGGGAGTTGTTATTCAGGTAAAAATAACCTCTATAGATGAATCCAAACTTATTAAATCTGGAAATATTGCAGCATCAATATCCTTAGCAGGTGCTTTTTTGGCTTTATCAATGCCGCTCGCCGCATCTTTAACTGTGAGCATGTCCCTAGTTTCAATTGTAGTCTGGGGTTTTACTGCTGTAGTTATTCAGCTAGTTTGTGATCGATTAGCTACTATTTACGTCAGTGATGTGTATGAAAAAATTGAAAATGGTGAAATAGCGCCCGCCATATATTTAGTTGGCATTAAATTGAGCGTTGCTGCAATCAACTCAGCAGTAATTTCTTCCTAGGCTTAGTTCTGATGAAGCTTTCTGACAAACTTCTAATTGGCCTGTCAACACTCATCGCTATAGCATCTGTTACCCATATAATATACGTTGATTTCTTTTCTGGCAACCCAAACTCCATCGTTCGGACAACTGATATAGTTTACTTTGATGAGAGTGAAGTTGATAGCATCAAAGTAAGACCTGTTGAGGAGTTCGTTCGCCGTCCGACTGTTACCGTGCCAAAATTGTCAGTACATCCCAGAGGATGGGCCGTTGGGACGGGTTTTAAAGTTTCTGACAATATATGGTTTACGGCCCGTCACGTAGTAGACGGTTGCGATAAAATTTTTGTTAATATTGATTATGGTTCTTCCAACCAAACTCTAAAAATAATTGATAAAGTTTACGTCCATGCCGCTTCAGATCTTGCGGCATTTACCTACAATAATTTGGCTCCCAGTTTTCAACTGCCCTCTTTGCAGGACACGGAGAGTACAAAATCATTATTGCGCACAACAGCTTATACTGCTGGCTACCCGGTAGGTGAACCTGGCAATCTCTATGTTAAGTATCTCGGCAAGGCGGCACTTTCCAACAAGAATTATAATCTAATTGAACCAATTATTGTTTGGTCGGTTTCCAATAAATACCCTGAAAGTCTTACTTCTGTGGGTGGTATAAGTGGAGGGCCAATGTTCAATGAAAAAAGCAGGCTAGTAGGTGTAACCGTGGCAGAAATGATTAGGCGCGGCACGGTGGCAACGGCTGACCTCCATTCGATAAACTGGCTTTTAAACGCGATGACCGATGTAAAAAAAAATACAATAACTAAGATCACTGAGTCTTTTTCGCCAGAAACGATGACTGATCGATCAAATGCATTGCGTAACGATGAAAGTATTCTGCAAATTGTTTGCAAGTTTAAATAACTTTTTGAAGACGTGATTATTAAATACAACAATTAAAGTCCTACCAAAGCTTTCTACCCAGTCTCCAAAATTTGACAGTTCTCCGCTAACCATTTTAACTTTTCCCATGTAAGTCTAAAAGCTAAGGACATTTCTAGGTAGCTGCTCATTACTGTTAAAGTCAGATAAAAAAGCTATATTTATCGAGGCTTGTAGGCTAGAAGAACACTAAC
The DNA here is from genome assembly GCA_902633655.1 of Paracoccaceae bacterium. Classification (GTDB taxonomy): domain Bacteria; phylum Pseudomonadota; class Alphaproteobacteria; order Rhodobacterales; family Rhodobacteraceae; genus LFER01. The sequence goes on along the minus strand of CACPHA010000024.1, from coordinate 10,235 downwards.
GGGAAGTTTTGGATTACCTGCTATGATTTGAAGGACCACGATTAGGGAGCATAGAGCACGAAAGCCGCTCTCTGCTTGGTCCAATTCAACAACATAATCATCCCACAAATTTAAAAGGAGAACGTCATGCCGTTAATTCGAATAGATCTTCCTGAAGGAGTAGCCACAGACAAAAAAGCTGTAATTCATCAGAGAGTAAGAGACGTGGTGTTGAAAACGCTTGCACCTAAAGAGGTAAAATATGACTACGTTTCCATAAGGGAAGCTTTTGGATACATAGGAGACGGACTACCAGTAATAGACGTTGATTTGCGCCCGGGTAGGGAGCCCGAGAGAAAAAAAAGGTTAGTTGATGGCATAGCAAATGTGTTAAAAGAAATTTTAGATATCAATCCTGTCGATGTTTACTGCATTTTTAGAGAAACAGAGGCCCATGACCACTATACTGGAGGACAACCTCTACCTAACTGGGTTCCTGCTGATAAATAGAAAAAACAACTCCGTTAAAAATTTAGATTATTGTGGATAAAATGATCCGACGTCTTGCTGCAATATTTCGTCTGCTTTTCCCTACTATTAGCTGGTGTGAGATTTTTAGAACAAATGAAACAAAAAAGCCAAAAAACGTTTTATAAATCATGATAAAAATGAATTCTTTTCTCAATTTGACGAAAATTAACTTCTAATTCAAAATAAAAAGGCGTGGACACCGAATTGGTTGAAGATCTTGTTATCCGATCGGTCCTTACTGCGATGATAGCAGGCATGAATTGCCCTGACCTTCTAAAACAGTGCCACTATACTAATGGCGTTGGGGGCATAATAGATGGCACGGAACCGGTATTCTGATTAAGATACGCTGAAGATCTTGGGTGAGATAATACACTTGCACGATGGTCTTTATGTTTTGAGTTGCTGTCGCAGAACAGGAGTTTAGAAAAAGAATTATTATTATTGAAGAAAGTTTGGTTTGGCGGGCCGGTCACAGCTGTCGGCGATGTCAGCACGTGTTGAAGAAAATTAGCGTGTAGGGAAGAGAGTAGGTTGTTTCATTTTAACTTGTTCACAGCCCCTGACTTTTTAAAGCGTAGCTTTTCAAAAACTCTGGTCCTTTTAGGTTTGTTTATGTCGTAAGCTAGCTCCCAGACGCCGTACATATCCAACGAAAACATAAATTCATATATTCCCTTGTTTTCCAAGACTTCCGTTAAAGGAATTGATTTGAACTTATGCGCCATAGGCATTGATGGCATCGAAGCAGACATCATGATTTCAGCACCAGACACCCGCGTATTTGATTGTTCGAGAACAAATAAACATTGAAACTGTAGAGACTTTTCAGTTTGTTTGCATTCAGTCGAGTGAGCAAAATCTTCTGCCGACAGAGCCTTTGATAATCCTAAAGAAAGTAGAATAGGTATAGCGAAAAAACGTAAAAGCCCAATTTCACTCTTTAACAAACAACTTACCCCCAGCCAATTCCAAATGTGTGTCAGCTTTTACCATGGTTTCCTTGACTTCACCACTAATTAAAAACGATTTTCCACTATCTCTTAGTATGCCAATTCTTTCCGATATTCTAAGTTTATTGTGTTCAGAAAGACCTAAAAAAGGTTCGTCTAATAAAAAAAAATCTGGGTTTGCCATCAAACATCTACAAAACGAGACAATTTGTTTTTGGCCGCCACTCAGTGAAAAAGCTTTACGCTCTAAAGTAGGCTCTAATTCTGGAAACAATTTAAGTACAAAAGTTAAGTTTTTTGATTTTTTTAAAGTGATCGCCGCTAGCTGAATGTTTTCCCGCACCGATAAAGTATCAAAGATTGCTGAACGCTCTGGTACCAAGAAAACTTTATTTTTTAACATTTTTCTAGGGCTTGGTCGTTTGAGGGTTTTACCATTTAATTTAATTACACCAGAGTACCGCACTCCCCCAATTAATGCTTTTAGTAATGACGATTTCCCAGCACCATGATGTCCGTTGACTGTTACAATCGAGCCTGGCTTCAAATCTAATGAGACTGAGGATAAGGCTTCTGTGCGTCCATATTTCACCGATAAGTTTGATGTACTAAGCAAATTGGTTCTCTTGTTTTTTTAGAATGCCACTGTTTAAATAATACCTTTCCCTTACCAAAAGTCGCATCATTTCATCGCGATGTTCAACCAAAACTAAAGCAACATTATCTGATAGTTTTTGCTTTATAAAAAAAGCGAATTCTTGTATTTCTTCGTTGGTTAGTCCCGCAGATGGTTCATCTAAAAACAGAATCCGCGGATTTAAAAGCATACTTCTGATTACTTCGGCCTTCCTCAAAGCCGGCATGGGAATTTCATCTGGAAAGTTATAAATATAATGTTTCAAGCCCGCCATTTTGCATAATTCAACCGCATAAGAAGACTTTGAAGAACTCAAAGTTAGTTGGTTTGCCAGAATGATTTCCGATTGAAACCTAGAAGATTGGAAAGTACGGACCAATCCCAGAGTTGAAAATTTCCACCTGTTAATGTTGGTGATTGCTTTATTTTCTAAAAAGATTTGTCCGCAATCGGGTCGATAAAATCCAGTGGCTATATTAATTAAAGTTGATTTTCCGGAAGCGTTTCCGCCGACAATACCAATTCTGTCACCAGCCGTAATACCCAAGTTAATAGTCTTTAATACCTGCTGACTTCCAAAAGATTTGGCTATATTCTCTAATCTAAACATCTTTTTGCTTTAGTATATTTCTGATCCTGTTAATTAATTTTAAACTTATTAATCCGCTTGGAAAAAAAATAAGAATTAATGCAATTAAGCCTCCAAAAATAATCATCCTAAACGATGATAAGAACTGGACGCTATCCAAAATTCCAACATCGATTAAAACACCAACAATTGGACCTATCGGCGAGCCTAATCCACCAATGATTGAGTAAGCTAGTCCATGCACGCCCAACATTAAGCCGAACATTTCTGGGTCAATGTAAGTATTGTTTAAAGCAAATAGTGCGCCTCCCAATCCACCAATAATACAACCCAAACTGACTGCTAAAATGCGATACTTGGCAGGTGAAACGCCCATTGATATTGCCAGTATTTTATCTTGTCCTACCAGGCGAATAGTCTTTAGAAATTTGCTTTTTTCCAAAAAAATGAGCAGGAAAATGCATAATAGCAAAAGAATAAACGAGAGAACAAAAAAACCTTCTACTGAAACGTTACTGTCAAAAATCCATCGGATATTCCTAAATCCTTCTGGTCCATCCGGACCAATTTTTTTCCCATTTATATCCACTGAAAAACGAATTTGCGTGACACCTAGGCGAAAAATTTCCGCAAACGCCAAAGAAGCAATAGAAAAATAAAGTCCGTTTAGCCTGATTGTCAAAATAGCAAAGACGTAGCCCAAAAAACCTACAAGCACCAATGATGAAAATATTGAAATGAAAATATTAAAGCGAAAAATTTCTAGAAAAATTGCCACACAATAAGCACCGAGGCCAAAAAAAGCCTGTTGACCGAATGAAACCTGGCCTGCCAAAAGAATAAGGTAGGCCGATAATGCCAAAAAAGATATTAGACATATGTTCGTCAGGACGCTTAAAGTGTAAGCCGTCATCAAACGCGCTCTTCTATTTCTTGGATTAACATGAAAGACTTTCCGCCAAGTAGGCCACCTGGCTTGATTATGAGAATTAAAAAAAGAACTCCAAAAGTAGCCAATTCTCTAAATTCTACTCCAAGTTTAAACAAGACAAAGGCTTCTAGTAAACCAAGAATTAATCCTCCAAGAACTGCGCCAATTAGTGACCCAACACCACCGAGCATCATCGCTACTAAACCTTTAAAGGTGCACCACATTCCAAACATGGGTGTAATTTGCGAGTTCGCTGACAAAATCAAAAAGGCAGCTAGACCTCCCAGTAAACCTGCAAGTGCGAAAGCGGAAATCCCTAAACTGCTAATTCGGGCTCCCAAAAACCAGGCCGTATTCGCATTCTCAGAAGCTGCGCGCATAAGCAAGCCAAATTTACTTTTCATCATTATGAGATACAAAAGGAACATCGCGCTTATTGCTACTGCAAAATGGAATAATGCATCTATCTTAATAAATAATTGACCAATTTCTATAGAGCCGAGCTCAATGCCCTTAAAGAAATGAGTTCTATCGGGAATTAACCTAAATGCGAGTTCGTCCAACTGCATCCAGATCGCAAAACTAGCTATCATAGATGGGAGAATACCCGCTGGTCCGGTATGCCAAGCAAAACACATTCGTTCAATATAAATATTTATAATTACGCTAAATATTAGGAGCGTTACAAAATTAACAAAAATTGAAAGAACAAAAATCTCGTTTAAACAGACAGAAATAGATGCCGCCAATAACAGGCTAGATCCATATGCCAAGTTAATTTTTTTCATTATTCCAAAAACAAGAGCGAAACCGAGTGCAATAAGAGCATAGGAAGCTCCTAGCATCAGCCCATCTATTGAAGTTTGGAATAAATCAGTCACTGATAAATAATTACGTCATGATTTTTCGCCAAGGTAAGCCTTCCTTATGTGAGCATCATTTTCCAAGTCGTCAGCTCCACCTTGATAACTTACCTGACCTTGATCCAGCAGAAAGAAATAATCTGCGATTTTAAGAGATTTAACTGCGTTTTGTTCGACGAGAAGAACTGATAATCCGTCTTGCTTAAGTTCTTTTATTATTTCGAAAATTTCATCTATAATTTTCGGCGCCAATCCTAGTGAAGGTTCATCCATCAACAAGAACTGTGGTCCGGACATAAGTGCTCGCCCTATTGCCAACATCTGCTGTTCGCCTCCTGACAAGGTACCACCCAACTGGTCAGATCTTTTGTCAAGTATAGGAAATCGAGCATAAATTTTGTCAATTTCAAATTTAAAATCTGATTTCTGCATTTTATTTAGACGTAAATAAGCGCCAACAATTAGATTTTCCCTGACGGTCATTTCGGGAAATATTAAGCGGTTTTCTGGCACAAGAGCTATGCCTTTTTTTACCAAAGCAGATGGAGAAAGTGATATTATATTTTCGCCATCAAATTGAATAGATCCGGCACTCGGTTTAAGTAGACCAGCCACAGTTTGCAGAAGTGTTGTTTTTCCAGCACCGTTCGGACCTAAAATACATGTAACAGATCCAGTCGCAGCCATCAATGAAACATCGGTCAACGCCTTGATGGCACCGTAGGAAAAATTTAACTTATCTATTCGTAACATTTCTCAAAATTCCATCAGGAGCCAAAATATGCCTCCTGAACTAAAGCATTACCCTGAATTGCATTTGGTTTCCCCTCAGCAATTTTTTTTCCAAAATTGAGGACGTTTATTCTGTCAGTAACATTCATCACAAGCTCCATTACGTGTTCAACCAATAGAACCGAAATTCCAAGATCTCTAACTTTAAAAATACGATCTCTGAGTTCTTGAACTTCTTCGGAATTCATACCAGCCGCTGGTTCGTCTAGCAGGAGCAACTTTGGCTCCGAAGCTAATGCCCTTGCAAGTTCAAGCCTCCGTTGCTCGCCAAAAGACAAATTTTCAGCCGCAATGTTTGCCTTATTTTGCAATGCGAATAAATCTAATAGCTCGTCAACTGCTTCTACTGACTTTTGCGATCTTAAGAATAAAGCACCAAGTTTTTTTGCAAAACTACCTATACCGTTTTGCCTTGTAGCAATCCATACATTTTGCCAAACCGTTAGGCCACCAAACAATCTTATATTTTGATATGTTCTGGCTATTCCCAAGTGGCTTCTTTCGTACCTAGCTAATCCTTTCAAATCATTATCAAATAATTTAATTGAGCCTTTATCCATAGGAAAGACCCCACATATGAGATTAATTGTGGTGCTTTTACCGGATCCGTTTGGGCCAATAAGGCCGACAATTTCACCCTTATCAACAGTAAGGTCTAGATCATCAACAGCCAAGACACCGCCAAATCTCTTACTTACGTTTTTTATTGATAGAACAGTCATTTAATTAACTTTTTATTTAACCTGAGATATTCCGAAATTCCTTTAACAAAATTTTCATCTACTATACCTTTGGGCTTGAAATTCATAACTAGTATAATCAAAGCACCAAACAGAATAGTTCTATAGTCACCTAAAAATCTTAAACCTTCAATTAAAATACCTTGTATAAAGATAACTGCTGCCAAGGTTCCAAAAACACTTTTGAGACCTCCTACTAAAGGATAGGAGACGGCAAAAGTGGCTAACAAGACCGTGAACGTGTTGTGGTCAACATATGTGGTGGAATGTGCATAAAGACCTCCACTTAGGCCTGCAATGACACCACCGCATGCCATGGCGACAATCTTGACGGATGTAACATTTATGCCAGAACTTTCCGCGGCCAACTCATCGCTGCCTATTGCACGCAAAATGGCACCGGCTTTTATTTGGTCTAGCCACCACAGCAAAATAGTTGCCACCGCTACCATTGTCCAAATAAGCCATACAATTTCATAAATTTCCCAACCATTAGCTGCAAAGTAACGAATTTCCCTAAAACCCTGAGCTCCATCTGGCCCAACTTCCAAGCCATTTATTTCAAATCTCCAACGGAGGTTAAAAAAGATCAACCTTACGATTTCAGAAAAAGCAATTGTGGCTATCACCAACATTAAGCCTTTTATCCTCAACGCTGGAAATCCTACCATGAATGCCATGCATCCAGCTGCAATTGCTCCTATAAACAGTGCTGGGAAAATATGCCACTCAAAGAGTACTGTAAGTATTCCAGATGCATATGCACCAATTGCAAAAAATCCCACTTGCGCCAAGCTTAGCTGCCCAGTTAGCAATAAAATATATGCGGAATAGCCAAGCAGTACGTGAAAACCAAGAGTTTGCAGAATTCCAAAGTAATATTCCATTTCAATCTCGATCTATTATACTTCCAAACATCCCGTTGGGTTTAAAAACTAAAAACAAGAACAGCAATAAAAAGACATAAATATCTCTTTCGTTTACTCCCCTTACTAAGAGAAAAAGACTTTCAAATCCGCCGAGTAACAATCCAGCTATAATGGCGCCCTTTATGCTTCCAAGCCCCCCGATCACTGTTGCGATCAAGCCCTTTATAGTTAAGGGAAGAATTAACAAGGGCGAAATAACACCCACTGCTGCTGCAGCCAGACACCCAGCAAGGCCTCCTAAAACTCCTGCAAGAAAAAAGGTCGATGCATTAACTTTATGTGGGTTTATACCGCAAAGAATGGCAGCGTTCATCTGTTGTGAAACAGCTCTAGCAGCTAATCCATATTTTGTTCGGTACAACATCAAAATTATTGATGTCATTGCAAGTAAACTTACTATCAACACAAAGATTAAATCTCCGCGAAAACCAAATTCTCCGACTAGGAAATAAGCCTCCGAGAATATCCCTAACTCTGGAAAATTTAAGGGTGATCCGTCAGTTTCATGAACTATTATCTCGTCAATAAGAAATAATGCTCCGATTGAGGCCATGAGGGAACCTAAATGCTCTCTTGACGGTATAAAACGAAAACAAACTAGATATACTAATATACCAATAAGCCCCCCCACCAAAGGTCCTAGAAAAAATGTGACAAGAAGATTTAGGGATAGGACAGCGGAAATTCCGAGCCCACAATACGCACCCGCAATTGAGGATGCCGCGTATGCCATGTTTAGTTTTTGCATAGCGCCGAAGATCAATGTAAAGCCGACACCGATAAGAGCATAAATGGAACCATATAGTATACCATCAATTATGGATTGAATTACATCTACACTGGTAATGACCATAAACTTCACCAACCATTAGAAGCTTTACTAGGACCGGCAGCTTACTAAGAAGTTGCCGATCCCAAAAAGTTTATCTGGGATCGTGTATAACTTCCCAATTGCCACTTTGCGCTTGCACAAAAACGTAGGGCTTTAAAGCTTCTCCTTCGTCTTGCACTCGTGAAACGGTTCCAAGCAAACCTTCTGTGGTTTCAAGGGCCTCAAGGCCATCTCTTATTTTTCTTCTTTCGTCTTGAAGGTTTGCAGGATCTCCCGTTATGCCTACACTTTCAATCACTTGCTTAATGATCATAACGTTTTCCCACGCTGCTGCGCTGTGCAAATCAGCAGCGCCGCCGTTTGCCTCTGCTAACGCGGCAACTTCTTTTGCAGCATCCGTAATCGGGGCAAAGCTTGTTGGGATTATCATACCTTCCACTTGCTTGGAGCACCCTTTCATTGTCTCTGCCGAGGATGAAGAAGTTAATCCTACAAGCATTTTTGGCATACCTTTTTGTCGATAAAGCTCTTTCAGGAAACCACAAGTCGTAAAAGGATGAGAGGACACAATAAACATGTCGGCTCCCGACTTTTTGAAAGCTCTGGCCTGCACTGAAAAATTTGTATCAGCCATTAACCAATTAGAAGAGCTACTTAGAACATTCTTAAAACCCTCAACGATAGTACCGTTGACGCCCTCAATTGGACCATTAACCCATTCAAAACCGTGCCTCACAGCCGCTTGAACTATAACTTTAGAATATGTACCTGCGCTATGACCCTGATCCGTTTCAGTACCGCCATATATTGTTTTAATTTCGGGGCGGTTTTCCGCAACCCATGCGAACAACTTATCGTACATGTCGGGCTCATTCGGAGTATTCCGAAACGTCCATTGGCTTATCTTTGCGAGACCGTTCCTTACAGCTGTGTCAGTTAATAAGGCCATTTGCAAACCTGTGTCACTTGCATCGTCAACCTTTTTTTGAAAAACACCAAAACTTGCAGCTGCGACCCCAGAGCAGGTTGGTCCAATTCCAATAAGGGCATTGGTTTCAGAAGCAACTTTCCTAGCTACCGCAATACCTTGCTCCGCGTTGCAACCGGAATCATAATATTCCACAGCCATCATCGCTTTAGTGCCATCTTCCAATGTAACGCCACCATTTTCGTTCACGCGCGTTATAGCTGCGTCAATTATTGCTTGAGAGTTCACTCCAAATGACCTCAAAGGACCGGACTTTGCTCCCCATCCCGCAATGTTTATAGTTGTTTCTGACATAGCTGGAACAGCAATTAGATATGCTGCTAAAAAATATTTCCAAGATATTATTGAATTGCGCATTTTATCCTCCCATCAAAATTTATCGACTCGACCTTCGACTACATTAGGCCAACCTATTGCGCCGGACTAGTCAAGTTTTTTGTCGCACTATTGATGGTGAATTGAGCTTTTTATTAAATTTCTGGCTGGTTCAGTTTAAAAGATTACAAATACCACAATTGGCTTTTTTTTCTTAGAAACAATTTACTATCGATTATTTAGGCATCTGAAAGAGCAGGTGATTAAATTTAGTATAAATCAAGTAACCAAAACACCAAAATCACTGTATTTAATTTCCGATAAGTTGCTGACTGGTAAACTAACATTATTCGCTTTTGAATTTCTTTAAAAATACTTTTTGCCTTTAAGCCAAATAATATTGTTGCCCGCTGACAATAAAGGAACTTATTTAATATTAATCTTATTAGTTTGTCGATTATTATCGCTCTTGAACTGCCTTAAAAAATAGCATTGACAACTAAGTGACGGGATTATTTTTACCAAATTTTCGGAAATTCAACAAAGTTTATCATGCATCTATAGCGTCTCAGAGTAGCGTCTCAGAGTTTTGGAAATTTGGAAGAAACGTTTATCAGTAACCGCGTTTTTATCTTTCTCTCTAAATCTGAGCCTTATCAATCCTGAGTCTGAATATGATGGTATTAAGGCCAGAAGAGCCGTTAACCCATCTGAATTGGAAATCGCCAAGCAAGCGATCAGATGCGTTTCAGAAGGTCATACTGACTGCCTAAATTAGCCAAGATTTAGTGGGCGTTTTCTTCTTCCGTTCCAAGGTTTGCCCCAGCTATAAGCCCCATCCGCTTTGCTTCTTTGCTTTTGCAATGTAGTGGCGCATGGGGTTAATATCTAAACTTCGCATAGTTGCTATGCATACAAACTCTAGCCATGGCTTGCGCTTTTGAAATGTCTTCCGATGTCATCTATTTTGCTATTATTTCCCTATTTTCGGCGCCTTTTTCATTTCCATTAGCAGCTCCTATATTATACCAAATGTGCGCTGTAGCATATTCGAAAAGAACGCCCAAGCCATTGTCATACATCACACCAAGATTGTATTGTGCAACACTGTCCTCATCCACAGCGAGAGGTTTCCATTCCTTAAAAGCAGTAGCAT
>CACPHA010000023.1 GCA_902633655.1 Paracoccaceae bacterium | reverse complement strand
GATTTTCAGGTACACCATGGTCAACTTCATGGTCTTTCAATTCATGCATCTCAAATATTCCTGGCATAGGGATAAAACCTCCAAGAGATTTGATTTCATAAATCCAGTTTCGAATTTCTGGAAAACTATCGTGATCTAGGCCCAAATTTGCGCCAACATCGTGACTTAGGGCTACATACGGGAAGCACGCTATATCCGCGATCGTTGGTAGAAAACCTACTAAAAATTGCTTCTTCTCAAAGGATTGCTCTACTAGGTGTGACTCCAAAAGTCTTAAAGTATGAAGAGAGGCTGCCAAAACCTTTTCTTTATCAATTGGAGTTTTAAACAAAGAATTTAATCTTGCCTGCCCAACGCTTGCAGTTAGTTGAGTGGAAAATGCCATCCACTGCATGACCATCACCTGCTCATTGACTTGGTTATCCTTTGGCCACCAAATACTTTCAGGATCAAACTTTTGCGCCATCCAAAGAAGCATTGCCTGACTTTCCGAAAGGATCATTTCTCCCGATGTTAAAACGGGAAGTGTTCCTGCCGGGGATATGGCAAGCATATGATCAGATCTATGTTCAGCGGAAGGATGGAATTCAACTGAAACACGCTCGTATCCAACATTTAAAATGCTGGCAAAAAGACGGATTTTATAACAATTTCCAGATAGAGCGTAATCATAAAGCGTGAAACTCATTTTTTCGCTTCCAGATTTTTTTCTGTCATTTGCGTTAATGCGCCGTAAAGCGCAGCATTTTTCTTTAACCAGCGGCGATAAGCAACTGATGTTAGATCTGCACGGGTTGGTATTTCCATTTTGGGATCTATTGGTAATCTTTTTGGAATTTGATTTTCCAATATGTTGCGATCCTGAAGAAAGATTAGTTGTTGAAATTCTATCATGTCTGCCATTGAGCTTTGGTCATCATAAAGTGCCATCCAAGGCCATACAGCACAATTATCTTCATCAAGCGGTTGAACAAATATTGCTATAACATCACGCACCTCGTCTCTTGACGGGCAGGTTTTGTAAAGCAATGCATTCATTGGAGAGGGAACGCGATAAATGTAATCTGTAATAATCCCATCACTAGCTGACTTTGCGGCCTGGGGTTGGAAGAATTTTACTTTTGTTGCTATAATTTCATCGTTTTTTTCATCAATTTTTACATTGTAAGGCATAACCTCTGTATGCGGCTCTGCTCCAAGTATATCAGTATGAACAAATGGGAAATGAGCAATATCTAGAAAATTCTCAACGGCGCGGAGTGGGGAACAATTCACATGCACTTCACCGCAAGGCACAAAGCGCCTGTCGTACTCCTCGGCCTCGGGCACATCAAATAAAGGCTTTGGAGTTTTTGATGGACTGGTCCAAACGTGACCGTATGCCGCCATTACGTGCCAAGGCTCGTTGTCACAGAAAACTGAAAAAGTTCCATCTCTTTTTGTTTCAAGAACGATATCAAACCCAAGAAGGCGAGTAGCATGGTGTTTACTTCGCTTATTGTCAGTCAGCATGCCAATCGGGTACCAATCATCTTTAGCTCTTTCTAGTTTACACTTCATTTCAAAATATCCAATTGGGTTTCTGATTCACGTCTTAGGTGGTCAAGGCAGCGAGAAATTGCTTTATACTGGCCAACTTCACACTTATCTGCCGAAAGAGCATGTAAAAAACATCGAAAGTTGGGTAATTCTTGAAAAATTAAATGCAGGGTCTTACCCAAAGGTTTAATTTTAACGATTACGGTATTGGCTCTTTGATCAACATGATAGAAGCGAATAGTTGATTTGTGCGAAGATGGGCTCTCAAAATTTGTAAGTACTCTTTCAACTCTTTCTACCTTGCAGTGAAATTCCATGGAGCGAATTGGTATTAAATTTTCCACAATTGGCGGGCCACCAGTTTTATTTCTTATATCAACCCAGATTATTCCACCTTTTTCAAAGGAAAAGTATTTTTCGATTCCAATGGTAGTGGGTGGATCAAGATCTGGATGTGCTGGAATGTATCTGCACTTACCTTCAGAGTCATAATGCCATCCATGGTACATGCAGGCTAGGGCCTCCCCACGAACAAAACCATGAGACAAACGCATGCCCCTATGGGGACATCGATTTTCCCAAGCTGATAGCTGCCCTGACCTACTACGCCAAAGCACGATATCTTTTTCATTTACAAGGGCCCGCATTACACGACCATTTTGCAAATTTTTGCTGAAACCAACCGCGACACAGTCCATGAGTTATGCTTACCAGATTTTTTAAGCCATCGAGAAGTGATTCTTGGTGAGCTTTCGCTAATCAATATCCATATAAGATTGACGCATAGTTTCCTGTACGTGTCCAGAATTTTATACCGTATTTTTATGTGAGTAATGCACGATTGTAAAAAATCTAGAGGCGTGCGCGATATAGATATCTCGCTCTTAGGTCAAAAGGATTGAATTTTCTCAACAATTGCATCGTAGGGTCCGAGACTACATGCAACCTCCATTGCATCCAAAAGAACAGAGTGACCTGTAACTTGAAATTCAATGCAGTCCGTTTCCAAAAGTTGAATGCAAACCTCCATTCCAAGAATTCCTGACCGGTGCATGATCCACTTGTAAAAAGTCATTTCATCAAAATGACCCGTGATTTGAATTTTTTTTGTGATCATTATAACAATAAATTAACTTACAGCTTTTAAAGAAGTTATAGTTTTTTTGCCTTCTGTGAATTTATCCTTACTTACCATCTTTCTTTCCAGAAAGTCGGAAGCAACACCGATTGCAATTTGTCTGGGGTGTTTTCCAAGTTCTGGACGACCAATCGGGCATTTAATTTGGTTCACTCGCTCCGCGTCATGGTTCAGCGCCGTCAGTCTTCTTTTAAATCTTTGCCATTTTGTTTTTGACCCAATCAACCCAGCGAAATCGAACGTGTGATGTAGCAGAGCATTGCAAATCTCAAAATCTAGACTGTGTGAGTAGGTCAAAATGAAATGATCTGCTAGATCAGGGGCATATTTGACAAATTCTTGAGGACGTTTCGAATAGATAGGATTGACACCATGCGGAATTACTTCGGGAAAGCGAGCTTCTGCGGTATCAATCCACGTAATATCAATATTGGGCAAATCGTTTAAAACCCCAACAAGCGAACGACCAACGTGACCAGCTCCCCAAACCCAAAGATTTGTCCCTTTTTCCGCTACCGACTCGATAAACCAGCCGTCAATTAATTTCGCCTTACATCCTGTTTGGTCATCTTTCACAAAGGAAATTGCACGTTTCACACTAAGAGGTATATTTTTTGGTTTTTCACCAGAAACTAGACGCGCATAGAGACCATTTTGAAAATTGGGAAAACATGTTTTGTCAAAATACTCACCCAGGAGTTTCACGAAACCTCCACAACACTGTCCAAGCTCTGGCCCCAGAGAATGCGAAGAGCTCCACGATGACTTAGACTCTATCGCCGCACGCGCGGTTTTCACGGCTTGATATTCTAACGCGCCACCGCCGATCGTACCAGTTTGGCCATCTTTCCAAACCACCATGGATGTGCCCACATCGCGTGGCACAGAGCCTTTGATCTCGGTCACAACGATTCGTACTATATTTCCATTTAGATCGATCAGTCTCTTAAGCTCTTTGAGATCAAACGCCATATTGAGCCCTCTCGCATGCCCATAGTAAACTTTCGGACGTTGCAGGTGCATCCACCATGGGATAATTCTCGCCTGTAGCAGAAGTTGCATGGCTAAGTGCAAAAAAGGCAGACATGCCAAGCATCAAAGGAGGCTCTCCAACGGCTTTGGATCGGTAGATTGTTTCTTCACAGTTTTCATTATTCCACAGCTGTACGTTAAATATTCTTGGCCGATCCGAAGCCACTGGGATTTTGTAAGTTGAAGGTGCATGCGTCATTAGCCGACCCTCATCGTTCCATATTAGCTCTTCAGTCGTGAGCCACCCAGCACCTTGGACGTATCCTCCTTCTATCTGACCGATATCTAATGCAGGATTCAAGCTTGCCCCAACATCGTGAATTATGTCAGCCCTAAGAATACGATTTTCGCCTGTCAATGTGTCCACAGCTACCTCGCTTACCGCGACACCATAAGCAAAATAATAAAATGGCCTGCCATGTCCTTTAATCCTATCCCAAACAATATCTGGCGTTTTATAATAGCCTGTTGAAGAAAGGCTAATCCTATTCTCATAGCAAAGTTTAGTCGCTTTTGCGAAGGTTAAGTCGTGATTTCCAATATATACTTTGTTATCATGAAAACGCACATCAGCAGGTTTGGCTTGGTAGTACTCAGCTAAGAACTCCGACATACGGCATCGTATTTCATCACATGCCAATTTTACGGCCATCCCATTCAGGTCGCTCCCTGAACTTGCCGCTGTAGCGGAAGTATTTGGAACCTTGGCAGTATCAGTAGCGGTAATTTTGACTTTTTTGATATCAATCCCAAATCCACTAGCAGCAACTTGGGCCACTTTCTGAAATAGGCCTTGCCCCATTTCTATACCTCCATGATTCATCCGCAATGTGCCGTCTTGATATAAGTTTACAAGTGCACCTGCTTGATTAAGATGGGTAAGCGTGAAAGAAATTCCAAATTTCACCGGCGTTAGCGCAATCCCCTTTTTCAAAACTGGATTTTTCTTGTTCCACTCATTAATAGCAATCCGCCGAGCAACATAGTCACAGCTTTCAACCATTTCTGCCGTCATGGCATTAAGCCCAAAGTCGGTTACCTCCATTCCATAATGTGTCGTTTGCGGCTTCACGACAGACGCTAAGTTTGAATCTCTGTAATAATTCCTCAGTCTTATGGAGAGTGGATCAAGGGCCAGATGGCCAGCAATATGATCAATAACGCGTTCCATACCAATCATACCTTGGGGTCCCCCAAATCCACGAAAGGCTGTGGCGCTCTGTATATTTGTGCGTAATCTGTGACTTTCGACCCGGCAATGCTCCAAGTGGTAGGCGTTATCAGCATGCAACATCGCGCGATCCGCAACGGCTAAAGACAGATCTTGTGACCACCCACAACGGACGTAATGAATGAAGCTAACGCCCTGAATCTTGCCAGTTTCATCAAATCCAACTTCATAGTCGATTCTAAAATCATGCCGTTTTCCGGTAATTAAGAAATCATCGTCACGATCATAACGCATCTTACAAGGTCGACCTGTGGTTTGGGCGGCAACGGCGCAGGCGATTGCAAGGCTATTTGCTTGACTTTCCTTACCACCGAACCCGCCACCCATCCGACGAACTTCGACCCTTACATCATGCATTCCAAGACCAAGAGCGTTAGCAACTTTATGTTGCACTTCGCTAGGATGTTGGGTCGAGCTGTGTATCACCATTTCTGAATCATCTGATGGAAAGGCAAGTGCCGCCTGACCCTCAAGATAAAAATGTTCTTGTCCACCGATGGAAAATGTTCCACTTAATTGAAGTGCGGCACCTCTAATAGCGCTAGACGCTTCGCCTTTTTTATAAATCCTCGGACCCTCCTCAAACCGACTTTCAGCCGCCAACGCGTCTTCAATACTTAGTATAGGTAACTGTTCGGCATAGCTTATGAGAGCTTTGGTAGCCGCTTTGCGCGCCAGCAGGTGACTTTCAGCCACGACAAGAAATAGCGGCTGCCCAACGTAATTTACTTCTCCCTCTGCAAGTAAAGGCTCATCCTTTGCAGCGGGCGAAGTGTCATTTTCGAATGGCAGATCTTTGCAAGTTATAACTGCTACGATACCCTCTGAGTCCAAAACAGGGCTAAGGTCCATATTGATTATCCTACCCTTAGCAACGGTTGATAATCCAAAGGCAAGATGAAGTCCATTCTGCGGTATAGGGATATCATCAACATATCGAGCCTGCCCAGTCACATGCAGCTGCGCGGCATCATGAGCAAAAGAAGATCCAACACTCATGGTACTACCTGTAGCACATCAGCGGATTGACCACTTCTTTCCATAAAATAACGAGTGAGAAGATTACGCGCTACTTTTAAACGATACTTGGCGCTGGCGCGCACATCGGTTAACGGGACAAAATCTTTCAACCATTCATCTTCAGTTTCCTCAAGCGCCTGAAGAGACCATGGCTTTCCCACGAGCGCGCGTTCCACGTGAGATGCACGTTTAGGAATTCCTGCCATACCCCCAAAGGCAATTCGCACCGAGCTGATTATGCCGTTATTAATCTCAATGTTAAAGCAGCCGCAAACAGCGGAAATGTCTTGATCGAAGCGCTTAGAGACCTTGTAACAACGTAATGCATCTAGCGATTTAGGGATCACGATTGCCTCTACAAACTCACCTACTTTCAAATCCTGGCGCCCATAGGCCAAAAAATACTTTTCCAACAGTATCCTACGCCGTTTATCGCCTTGCCTTAGGCAAAGTTCAGCACCTGCAGCAATAAGCACTGGAGGATTGTCACCAATCGGCGAACCATTGGCGATATTTCCTCCCAAAGTGGCGGCATTTCGGATTTGAACAGATCCGTAGCGCCGCAAGAGCTCTGCGTACGGCCGACAGCTTACTTTAGCCCAATTAAAAAGGGCTTCTATTGTCACCAGTGCGCCAATTACATACTCGCCTTGGCGATCTTCGATTTGGGAAAGGTCCTCAACGTTGGCAAGGAACGCGGAAGGAGACACGTCCTGCAGACCTTTGGTTACCCATAACGCAACATCTGTTGCTCCGGCTATAAGGCGCGTTTTAGGGTTAGCGGTTAAAAGTGCTGCTATTTCATCACTAGATTGAGGCCAATTAGCATTGGGCGAAGCCGATATATCTCTAATTTTTTTTCTATCCTCTCTTAGCCAAGTCGGTTCGCTTAAGACCGCTGCAGTCTCTGCCGCTTTGATAATGGGCGCGTAACCTGTACAGCGGCATAAATTGCCTGCGAGTATATTTTCATGATCAGACCTTCCATTGATTTGAGCTGCAACAAGGGAAGTAACAATTCCAGGTGTGCAAAAACCACATTGACTTCCATGTTTTTCAACCATTTCAGACTGAACTGGATGGAGATGACCGTCTTCACCAACCGCCTCAACTGTACGGATTGCTTTACCATTGAGCTGTCCCAAAAATAATATGCATGCATTTAGTGGCCTAATTATTTCTTTATCCAACACAATTACAGTACATGCTCCACAGTCGCCCTCGTTACAGCCCTCTTTACTTCCACTGAGATTACGCTGTTCCCGAAGAAAATCGAGACATGTTAAATGAGGGTCCGCATTTTTCAGCGCGACTGTCTCTCCGTTTAGAAGAAACGTGACATCCATTAAATAAACCCACCGCGTTACCCAAACCCTGATTTTGCGTACCCTCGATGCGGTGTAGAAAGTACACGGGCCAGATTTGAACAAATGCTAGCTTCGATATTCACTCAAAATCAAGAGATTTCTTGACGCATGAATTAGTTCGAGGTTTTCTATAAAAGTACGAAAGAAGTCAAAAAAAGCTACACTAATAGTGTCTGTTAAATTATCTACCTTATAATGAGCAAAAACCCAAAATTTATACATCTTCGTCTCCACACTGAATTTTCACTCCTTGAAGGTGCCGTAAAGATCAAGGATCTTAATGACCTGTGTCGAAATTTTGGTATGCCCGCTGTCGCCATAACTGATACCAATAATCTATTTGCCGCGTTAGAATTTTCAGTCAACGCCTCAGATGGGGGAATTCAACCAATCGTTGGCTGTCAGATTGATGTTGCTTATAGGCAAGCTGACTCAGATAAATTTTCTCCTGTAGCGGCCCCAGTTGTTTTGCTGGCCCAAAATGAAAAAGGTTATCAAAATTTGATGAAGCTTAATTCTTGTCTTTACATTGATAATCATGAGCAACTTCCCAATGTGAACTTGGAACATCTAAAACAAAATTCGGACGGCATAATATGTCTTACTGGGGGCGCCGATGGGCCGGTAGGAAAGTTAATTCAATCGAACCAACTTCCCGCAGCACAAACTTTACTACTTGAATTTTCTGATATTTTTTCAAAGCGACTTTATGTTGAACTTCAGCGCCATCCAGTGGAAGGAGGACTGCCTGAAGCTGAAAGGTCCTCCGAAGCAGTATTTATCGACATGGCCTATGAAATGGGGCTTCCTCTAGTTGCAACGAACAATGTTTTTTTTAAGACCCCAGATATATATGAGGCCCATGACGCGCTGATCTGTATCGCAGAGGGTGCGTATGTAGATCAACAAGAGCCTCGGCGGCGGCTTACCCCACAACATTATTTTAAAAGTGCAACCGAAATGGCAGCGCTATTTGCCGATTTGCCTGAGGCCATTAAAAATACCGTAGAGATTGCCCAACGCTGTTCCTTTAAAGTATCTTTGCGCGATCCAATTCTACCTAAATTTGCCGAAGACGAAGTAGAAGAATTGCGGCGTCAAGCTCAAGAGGGCCTAGAGGAACGTCTAGCCTTTATTCAACTCTCAGCACCTGTAGAAGACTACGAGAAAAGGCTTGCTTTCGAGCTTGATGTTATCGAAAGCATGGGCTTCCCCGGGTATTTCCTGATTGTCGCAGATATAATAAAATGGTCGAAGGCCAATGACATTCCTGTTGGTCCAGGACGTGGCTCAGGAGCAGGTAGTCTGGTCGCATATGCACTTACTATAACTGACCTTGATCCTCTGCGATATTCACTATTATTCGAACGCTTCCTTAACCCAGACAGGGTCAGTATGCCAGATTTTGACATCGATTTTTGTATGGACAGGCGCGAAGAGGTAATTCAGTACGTCCAGGAAAAGTATGGTCGCGAAAAGGTTGGGCAGATAATCACCTTTGGAGCACTTCTGTCTAAAGCGGCGGTTCGCGATGTGGGTCGCGTTCTGCAAATGCCATATGGACAGGTAGATCGCCTTTCCAAAATGATTCCTGTCGAAGGTGTCAAACCCGTTAGCATTGAAAAAGCGCTAGCCGATGAACCTCGCCTTAGGGAAGAAGCGCGATCCGAAGAGGTTGTTGGTCGCCTTTTGAGCTACGGACAGCAGGTTGAAGGATTGCTTCGCAACGCCTCAACTCATGCCGCAGGCGTGGTAATCGGTGACCGCCCACTTGATCACCTAGTCCCACTTTATCAGGACCCGCGATCCGATATGCCAGCCACACAGTTCAATATGAAATGGGTAGAGCAAGCCGGGTTGGTCAAATTTGACTTTCTTGGTCTTAAAACTCTAACCGTTATTCAAAACGCGGTTAATTTGATCCTGAAATCCAACCGCCATCTTCATATTGCCGCCAAAGGAGCACAATTATACGAACCGATGGAAGGATCAATCAACGACATTGCATCCATTCCTTTGGATGATGAAAAATCTTTCAAACTTTATTCATCAGCAAAAACGGTTGCCGTTTTTCAAGTTGAGTCAAGCGGCATGATGGATGCGCTTAAGCGCATGAAACCAACTTGTATTGAAGATATCGTAGCACTTGTAGCGCTCTACCGACCTGGTCCGATGGAAAACATACCAACGTATTGCGAAGTAAAGAATGGTCGCCGAAAAAGAGAATCAATCCATCCACTGATCGACCATATCTTGGAAGAGACCCAGGGCATAATTGTTTATCAGGAACAGGTGATGCAAATTGCACAAGTGATGGCAAATTATTCACTTGGTGGCGCCGACCTTTTGCGTCGTGCAATGGGTAAAAAAATCAAAGAAGCTATGGATGCCGAGCGACCGAAATTTGAAAAGGGTGCTGCCGAAAACGGGATAGATGCCAAGAAAGCGTCTGAGGTATTTGATTTATTGGAGAAATTTGCAAATTACGGCTTCAACAAATCGCATGCAGCCGCTTACGCAGTGGTCAGCTATCAGACGGCCTGGCTAAAAGCCAACCACCCAGTCGAATTTATGGCAGGTGTTATGAATTGCGATATTCACCTGACCGATAAACTTGCCACCTATTTTGAAGAAGTAAGAAAAGAGCTGGATCTCCCCTACGTCCCACCTTGCATTATTCGTTCGAGGGCAACCTTCGATGTGCTGGACGGAGTACTTTTATACGCACTGGGTGCGCTCAAAAATGTTGGCGTTGAAGCCATGAATTTAGTTATCGCGGCAAAGGAAGTTGATGGTACTTACAAAGAATTTGTCACAATCTTTGATTTCGCCCGTAGGGTCGATCTAAAGCGTGTTGGAAAACGCTCTCTTGAAATGTTGGCGCGAGCAGGCGCTTTTGACCAACTCGATCCCAATCGGCGACGGGTATTCGAAGGCCTAGAAGCTTTAGTCCAATATTCGGCGGCGATACAAGATCAGCAGGCATCAAATCAGGTTTCCCTTTTCGGGGATGCTGGGGATGATTTACCCGAACCAAGATTACCAGAGGTCACAGACTGGCTGCCGGCTGAACGGCTAAGTGAGGAATTTCTTGCAGTTGGGTTTTACCTGTCGGGGCATCCCTTGGATGATTATATGGGAACCTTGCGCCGTCAGGATGTAATGACGTTGGACGAGCTTTCCGAAAAAGTGCAACATGGCCCTTGCGTGGCCAAACTAGCTGGAGTTGTTTCTGGCCGACAAGAGCGAAAATCTGCCCGCGGCAACCGATATGCCTTCGTTCAACTCAGCGATGTTAGTGGTGCCTATGAATTGACACTTTTCTCTGAAACGCTGGAAGGGGCAAGAGAACATCTTGAAGCTGGTAAAAAAATTCTTGTAACAGTAGAGGCAACGCTGGAAGCGGACCAGCTGAAACTGTTGGGCCGTTCCGTAACTTCAATTGATGCCAACACCGCGACCTCAGCACCTATGGGTCTCCGAATCTTTATCGAAAATGAGACTGCTGTGACATCCGTAGCGTCTGTTCTATCACAATCAAAGCAGCAAGGGATCGCCGCACCAAACGGACCAATTGAATTCTGCCTATTTAATCATCTATTGCCGTGGGAAGTAACTATCAGTGCAGGTGAAGATTTTCCGCTCAATCCACAGATCAAAGGTGCGTTGAGAAGTCTCGAGGGTGTACTGCAAGTTGAAGAGATTTAAAACCTGATGTCTTTTCCTTGGAATTTTATCTGCTAAATAGATTGTTAGGAGCTTTAGATAAGATAATGGCAGATACATTTAAGATAACCCTAGCCCAGTTGAATCCTACAGTCGGAAACCTTAATGGCAACGCAGACAAAGCTTTTCAAGCGTGGCTCAATGGCAAAAATAATGAGTCGGATCTCGTTGCTTTACCGGAAATGTTCATAACAGGATATAATCCACAGGATTTGATCTTTAAGCCATCATTTCTTAGTGCTGCTATTGAAACGATTCAAAAACTTGCAAAGGCCTGCGCCAATGGGCCCGCCCTGGCAATTGGAGGTCCTTGGTCGGAGGGAAAAGCAGTCTTCAACGCTTATTTCATCTTGAAATCTGGTGAAATCCAATCCGTTGTTGAAAAACATCATTTGCCAAATGAAAGTGTGTTTGATGAGCTTCGGATATTTGATAGAGGCGCGGTTAGCGGCCCCTATTCAATTGGAAACACCCGTATTGGCAGCCCAATCTGCGAAGATGCCTGGCACGAAGACGTGGTTGAGACCCAAGCAGAAACAGGAGCAGAATTTCTTTTAATCCCAAACGGGTCTCCATACCATAGAGGCAAGAGAGATGACCGTCTCAATAGAATGGTTTCTCGCGTTTTGGAAAGCGGTTTACCCTTAATTTACCTCAATATGGTTGGTGCCCAAGATGATCAAGTTTTCGATGGTGGCAGTTTTGCGTTAAACCCTGGTGGTCCACTAGCGCTACAAATGCCGATGTTCTCCGAGGCCGAGACTGATATCGTGCTCAGGCGGCATTTGGGCGGGTGGATCATAGAAGATGCGGAAAAGGTGAAAATACCTGATCAACAGGAAGCGGATTACCATGCGATGGTGATCGGTTTGCGCGATTATTGCGTTAAGAGCGGTTTTGAAAAAGTACTTCTTGGACTTTCTGGCGGCATAGACAGCGCCTTAGTTGCGGTGATCGCCTCCGATGCTTTAGGCTCCCAAAACGTACGCTGTGTCATGTTACCTTCAGAATATACGTCCCAATCTTCGCTTGATGATGCGAGCACATTAGCAGAAAACCTTGGCTGTCGATACGATTATATCCCCATTTCAGAAGGTAGGCAGGCAATAAACAATATGCTCGCTCCGCTTTTTAAAGGCTTTCCCACCGATATTACAGAAGAGAATATTCAGTCCCGCCTCAGGGGACTTTTGCTGATGGCTACGTCTAATAAATTTGGGGAAATGCTCCTTACAACCGGAAACAAGTCTGAAGTAGCCGTTGGCTATGCTACCATTTATGGAGATATGGCCGGCGGGTATAACCCAATAAAGGACCTATACAAAACCAGCGTTTTTAATATTTGCAGATGGCGTAATCAGCAACATCGTGCCTGGATGAAAGGCCCCAATGGGGTCGTCATCCCGCCAAATATAATTACAAAACCCCCCAGTGCGGAATTGCGCCCATCTCAGAGGGATAGTGATAGCCTACCTGATTATCCTGTGCTGGATGGAATACTTGAAATCCTTGTTGACCGGGATGGGTCTCTCGAAGATTGTAAATCTGCAGGATACTCCCAATCAGATTCAGAGCTTGTCGAACGTTTATTGTATCTAAGTGAATATAAACGTTTTCAGTCGGCCCCAGGAACGCGCCTCAGCCCACGCGCTTTTTGGCTCGATCGTCGGTATCCAATCACCAATAATTGGAGAGAAAGCCTATATCTACAGCGAACCAGAAACGATTGAATGTAAATATTGCTTTGTTTGTCTTTATGGTACTTTTAATTAAGCGTCTTGTTATCTAGTTGGATTGCCTTGAAAGCACTTCTCGTTCCGGCTTACCTGCTTTAAGATTCGATAAGAACCCAGTCTCTGGAGCAATTTAATGAAAAGTCTACATAGAAAACCCAGTGGTACTTCTGGGAAGGTGCTTGATCTAACACCAGAAATAGCCGGTTGGTCTTACGTCGGTTTTAGTTTGTTCAAATTAAACGAAGGAGAAGCAATAAAAGAGTTCACAGATGAAAAGGAGTGCATTTTAGTTCTCGTGGAAGGCAAGGCAAAAATGCTGGCAGGCGATCATGACTTTGGCGAAATGGGTGAGCGACTCAGTGTTTTCGAAAAAAAAATACCCCACGCACTCTATATACCGCGTCAAAAATACTGGTCCGCTAACGCTACGACCGCATGTACAATAGCCGTCTGCTCTGCACCTGATAAAGGTGGTTATCCAATAGCTCGTATAGGACCAGAAGGAATCCAAAGTTCGGAGCGAGGAAAAGGGGCAAACAAGCGATTTATTAATAACATTGCGATGGAAGGGCGCGATGTTGCTAGTAGCCTATTAGTCACCGAAGTCTTCACACCGAACGGAAACTGGTCCTCTTACCCATCTCATCGTCACGACGACGATGATTTTCCAAATATTACTTATCTTGAAGAAACCTATTATCACCGCCTTAATCCACCCCAAGGATTTGGATTTCAAAGGATTTACACAGAAGATGGAACATTAGACGAAAGTTTCGCCATTCAAAACGGTGATCTTGTCCTTGTACCTAAAGGCCATCATCCATGTGCTGCTCCGTATGGTTACGAAATGTATTACCTTAATGTGATGGCGGGTCCATTGCGGAAATGGCGCTTTAAAAATGATCCTGATCACGACTGGATTTATAAAAGAGATTTACTTTGAGATAAACTTACCTTCCCGGGTATTGCAAAAATATTTAACACAGCGGAGCTTAAACTAGGAGTTCAAAAGTTTTGTCAGGTCATCAAGTACATAAAAAACTTGGACACATTTCTTTAAATAAGATGAGAACTCTATTTTCCATTATTGGGTATTAAGTGACCCATCCAGACACCGATTTCAGTTCAAGGAAATCTTCAATTCCCCATTTTCCTCCTTCTCGGCCGTTTCCAGATTGTTTCATACCTCCAAATGGAGCGCCAGCACCACGTGGCTGACCATTCATTTCCACCATTCCCGACCTTAGTGACCGAGCAACCCGTTTTGCTTTTTCGGAATCTTGAGTTTGAATATAATTTGTGAGACCGTACAATGTGTCATTGGCTATCTCAATAGCATGGTCCTCACTCTCAAAAGGGATGATCGACAAAACTGGCCCAAAGATTTCTTCCCTTGCAATGCTCATAGAGTTTTTAACATCTGCAAAAATCGTTGGTCGCACATAATAGCCTTTAAACAATCCATCTGGTCGACCAGTCCCTCCTGTGACTAACCTTGCTCCTTCCTCTATTCCTTTTTGTATCATGTTCTGAATTTTATTGAACTGAACCTCATTGACTACAGGCCCAATATGACGACCCTCTTGGTAAGCTGCTCCTACCGATATAATTTGCGCCGATTCAGCCGCAGTTTCGACCGCCTGATTATAAATTGACCGTTCGATGAGCATACGTGTTGGCGCATTACATGATTGCCCCGTGTTATTCATACAGTGAATTACACCGCGTTTAACTGCCTTTTCGTCAGCATCAGCAAAAATGATGTTGGCACCTTTACCCCCAAGTTCAAGGTGCACTTTTTTGAGCGTTTCCGCAGCATTTTTGGAAATCAGTTTTCCAGCACGGGCCGACCCAGTAAAGCTAACCATGTCAACGTCTTTATGGCAGCTAAGTTGAGTGCCGACCCCGACACCATCTCCATTTACGAGATTAAATACTCCAGGAGGAAAACCTGCCTCATCCATCATTTCTGCAAAGATCAGTGCATTCAATGGGCTTTCCTCAGATGGTTTAAGTATCATTGTACAACCGGCAACTGCTGCTGCCCCAATTTTAAGAGTTATTTGGTTCATCGGCCAGTTCCATGGCGTGATCAATGCACAGACCCCTATTGCCTCCCACAGAATGATATCATTAGGCGCATGATCCCCGAGAGAGACCTCAAAGTTAAACGCCTTGGCAGCCCGTATAAAGCTTTTCAAATGACTAAGCCCTGCACCAACCTGTTGGGTTCGGGCCATGTCAATAGGCGCCCCCATTTCAAGACTCATTGCTTGGGCAAGATCCTCAGCACGAGACTTATAGATTTCGTATAACTTTTCAACGCGGGCTATACGCTTTTCGGCGGGCGTTGCCATCCAAGAGGGTAACGCTGACTTAGCTGCCATCACTGCTGAATTTACATCTGCCTGTTCTCCAAGGGATATAACGCCGGCAGGTTCCTCAGTGGAGGGGTTAATAACTTGCCGCTCAATTCCATCAATCGGATCTACCCATCGACCGTTAATGTAAAACTGACGCTTCTCAATCATTGAGCCACTCCATCTGAAATTGCAATGTTGTAATTTTTTGCTATGAGCTGAGCTCAATTGCCGATTTTAACGTGGTTTTACGTAACCAATGGTCTTTAGAAATGCAATAGTAATAGGGCAAAATAGCCAACCCAACCTTCATAGTTGGTGAGATTTTAAGTTAGGCGGACTACGCCACATCGGCAAAGCATATTTACTTAAAGACAACCATGTATAGTGTGGAAATATCGGCAAAACAATTTGTAATAGACCGCTCCTATAAGCAGCAGTCTATTACTCACTAAAGTGTGGATTAAGAGTCCGCCTTATTTCCTTTTTTCTCGGGATGAATCTCTTCGCCAGTATTCTGGTCAACCATCTTCATCGCCAAGCGGACTTTGCCACGGTCATCGAAACCAAGCAGTTTCACTTTCACTTCCTGACCCTCTTTTAATACATCTGATGGGTGATTTATCCGGCGGGCTTCAATCTGACTCACGTGAACGAGCCCATCGCGTTTTCCAAAGAAGTTCACGAACGCTCCAAAATCAACTATTTTTACAACTTTCCCACCGTAGATATGGCCAACTTCAGGTTCTGCAACGATAGAATGGATCATCTCATAAGCTTTCTTGATCGAATCTCCATCAGGAGAAGCAATCTTTATCACACCATCATCGTTAATATCCACCTTTGCTCCTGAAGTTTCAACGATTTCGCGGATTACCTTACCGCCAGATCCTATTACCTCACGAATTTTATCTGTTGGAACCGTCATAGTTTCAATGCGTGGTGCATGAACACTAAATTCACTAGCTTCGGTCAGTGCTTTGGCCATTTCGGCCAGAATATGCATCCGCCCTTCTTTTGCTTGAGAAAGTGCTTGCTTCATAATTTCAGGCGTTATCCCTGCGACTTTGATATCCATCTGCAACGAAGTAATACCATTTTCCGTTCCAGCCACCTTAAAATCCATGTCACCAAGATGATCTTCATCACCAAGGATATCTGTCAAAATAGCGAATTCGCCACCATCTTCTAGTATTAATCCCATCGCTACTCCGGCCACAGGCGACTTCAACGGGACCCCTGCATCCATCATGGAAAGAGAACCACCGCAAACAGACGCCATTGATGACGAGCCATTTGATTCAGTAATTTCAGACACAACCCGTATCGTATATGGGAAATCAGTAGCCGAAGGCAAAACTGCCTGAAGTGCACGCCACGCTAGTTTGCCGTGACCGACTTCACGTCGGCCTGGAGGACCAACACGACCTGCTTCACCAACGGAGTACGGCGGGAAGTTGTAATGAAGTAAAAAGTTACTGCGCGAATTGCTATGAAGCGCATCGATGATCTGCTCATCATCTCCAGTTCCGAGCGTAGTAATAACAAGCGCCTGCGTTTCACCTCTCGTGAAGAGCGATGAACCGTGGGTGCGCGGCAAAAGACCAGTTTCAGAAACGATCGGCCTAACGTCTGTAGTTGAACGACCGTCGATACGTTTGCCACCGTGTACCACGTCCCCGCGCAAAATACTCGCTTCGAGCTTTTTCATTGCCGATCCAAGGTTGCTATCAGCCAACTGCTCTTCTGATAAGGCTGCCTGGATTTTAGCTCTTGCTGCAACAACCGCTGATGTGCGCTCCTGTTTGTCAGTGTTCGAAAAGGCCTCACGCATATCACTTTCACCAACTGTTTTTAACGCGTCATAAAGTTCGGAATAATCCGATGGGAAATATTCAAAAGGTTCTTTTGCCGAATCTTCCGCTAAATCTACGATCAAATCTAACACAGGTTGAATTTGCTCGTGTGCAAATGTAACCGCCGCTAGCATTTCATCTTCGCTAAGTTCATAGGCCTCTGACTCAACCATCATCACAGCCTCTTCAGTGCCTGCAACTACAAGATCAAGCTGCTGTTCTGGATCGATGCGAAGATTGTCCATATCATCCACGCTCGGATTTAGAACATATTGGCCCCCGGAATATCCTACACGGCACCCTGCCACCGGCCCCGTAAAGGGCACGCCGGAAATAGTTAAAGCGGCAGAAGCAGCTATCATGGCTACAATATCTGGATCGTTGACCAAATCGTGGCTCAAAACTGTGCACATAACTAACACTTCGTGTTTAAAACCCGGCACAAAAAGCGGTCTAATTGGGCGGTCAATCAAGCGTGCCGTCAAAGTTTCTTTTTCGGAAGGGCGTGCTTCGCGTTTGAAAAATCCACCCGGAATTTTGCCTGCGGCATAATATTTTTCCTGATAATGTACTGTAAGGGGAAAAAAGTCCTGATCAGGTTTTTGTTGCTTTGCAAATGTTACATTTGCCATGACTGAGGTTTCACCCAGCGTAGCTATGACCGAACCATCGGCCTGACGGGCTACCTTGCCCGTTTCCAAAGTTAGGGTATCTTCACCCCATTCTATCGATTTTTTTGTTACTTCAAACATTTATGTTTCCTAATTCGGCCTTGTGGCCATTTCTCAGAGGGCGAATCCCCCCTTATCCCACTATCGCTTGCATCAGACGTTGGGATAATTACGCCAGATTTCAGATAACAGGCCGTGTATAAGAGAAATCAAGAAATGAAAATGGTAAAATCATTAGATACTGTTCGGAGCATTGCGTCTTATCCTCCAGGGTTAACCACGCTATAGATCACTTTTAGATCGTATTAGACCTAAATGTTAGTTTCGGCCGATGCTGTGTTAAAAAAACCGCGACACTTAGGCGCTAATGAAGGTTACGAAGTACATATGGGTGGACGAGAGCATAAAGCAGAGCTAAATAAAACTCAAAAAAACATGTAAGTATTCTTATCAAATGTGGTTTTCACATCGCTAGTTAACGAATGGGGTATTAAATTGACGGATATTGTAGAGAACGAAGGCACGCGTCGGGATTTCCTATATTATGCCGCCGGCGGTACTGGGTCCGTTGTAGCAGCTGGCGCCGTTTGGCCTCTAGTGAACCAAATGAATCCATCCGCGGACGTTAAAGCCCTTGCCTCGATACGAGTTGATATCAGCGGGATAGAGCCTGGAACGCAGCTAACAGTTAAATGGCTTGGCAAGCCAGTATTTATTCGCAGGCGAACTGAAGCAGAGATTCAGGAGGCAAGGGAAGTCGATATCACCATACTTCCCGATAGAAAGGCAAGGAATAACAATAATCCAGGTCGTGATGCAAATGATGAAAATAGATCCTTAGACAAAAACGGAGAGTGGTTAGTGATGTTGGGTGTTTGCACTCACTTAGGCTGTGTTCCCTTAGGAGATGGGGCAGGAGACTACAATGGATGGTTTTGTCCTTGCCATGGGTCACATTATGACACCTGTGGTCGCATTCGAAAAGGCCCAGCGCCCGAAAACTTACCAGTGCCTCTCGCACAATTTGTCGATGAAGATACAGTTAAACTTGGGTAAGGAGTAAGAAATGTCTGGCATACCCCATGATCACTATGAACCCACGACGAAGGGGGAGAAGTGGCTACATTCTAGGCTACCGATAGTAGGCTTGTTGTATGATACTCTTATGCTTCCGACCCCAAAAAATCTGAATTGGATGTGGATTTGGGGCATTGTTTTAACCTTTTGCCTCGCACTTCAGATAATTACAGGCATTGTTTTAGTAATGCATTACACACCTCATGTGGACATGGCATTCGGATCAATCGAGCACATCATGCGAAACGTAAACGGTGGTCACTTCATTCGGTATATTCACATGAATGGTGCCTCCTTGTTTTTTGTAGCGGTCTATGCACATATTTTTCGTGGTCTTTACTACGGTTCGTACAAAGCGCCGCGTGAAATCACATGGGTAATCGGGATGCTGATTTACCTGCTAATGATGGGCACGGCTTTCATGGGTTATGTACTTCCGTGGGGTCAGATGTCTTTCTGGGGCGCAACCGTAATTACAGGACTTTTTGGTGCCATACCATTTATTGGCGAAGCTATCCAAACCTGGCTGCTTGGAGGCCCCGCCGTAGATAATGCCACATTGAACCGTTTCTTCAGCTTGCACTACCTGTTGCCGTTTTTGATTGCAGGTTTAGTGATTGTTCATATTTGGGCGTTTCACACGACCGGTAATAACAATCCGACTGGTGTCGAAGTTCGCCGCACTTCGAAAGCAGAAGCCGAGAAAGATACACTTCCCTTTTGGCCATACTTTGTAATAAAGGACCTGTTCGCGTTGGCGGTGATCCTTTGTATTTTTTTCGCTATTGTTGGGTTCATGCCTAATTATTTGGGCCATCCAGACAATTATATTGAAGCAAACCCGCTCGCCACTCCTGCTCATATCGTACCCGAATGGTACTTCCTACCATTCTATGCTATACTTCGTGCCTTCACTGCTGAAGTTTGGGTCGTACAGCTGGCTAGTTTCGTAACTGGTGGTATTATTGATGCAAAATTCTTTGGCGTATTGGCTATGTTCGGCGCGATTGCAGTCATGGGTTTGGCTCCATGGTTGGATACATCAAGTGTACGATCAGGCAGATATCGCCCAATGTTCAAATGGTGGTTTCTTCTTTTGGTTATCGACTTTGTTGCACTTACATGGCTTGGGGCTATGCCCGCAGAGGAACCTTATGCCACTTTCTCGCTTATAGCTTCGGCATATTGGTTTGCATATTTTTTAATTATCCTGCCGCTCCTCGGCGTGATCGAAAAACCGTTGGCGCAACCCGAAACAATCGAAGAAGATTTCAATACCAAAAAAATGAAAAGTAAGGAATCTTCAGAAGATATTGCCTTATCCCCTGCGGAATAAAGTGTTTAAACAATGAAAAAGAATAGTGTCTTGGCTCCTTTTATAATATTAGCAACTCTGTCGTTACCAACTTTTTCGCTAGCAGCAGGCAGCGGTAAACAACATATCGAAAATTTTGCATTTTCTTTTGAAGGTCCGCTAGGAACATACGATGAAACACAATTGCAGCGTGGACTAAAAGTATACACCGAAATTTGCTCATCGTGTCACGGGCTGAAATATGTACCACTCAGGACACTCAGCGATAAAGGCGGGCCACATTTTACTGAAGAACAAGTAAGAGTGTATGCGGCCGAAAACTTCGAGGTGTTTGATCCTGACCTGGATGACTATCGTGAGGCAAAGTCAACCGACAACTTTCCTGAAAATATTGATGCAGGAGCTCCAGATCTTTCATTGATGGCTAAAGCACGTGCTGGATTTCACGGTCCTTATGGTACAGGCATTAGCCAGCTCGTTAATGGAATGGGTGGCCCTGAATATATTGCTTCTTTACTAGTCAGCTACACAGGAGAAGAAAAAGAAGAAGCAGGGGTTACACTCTACGAAAATACCGCTTTTCCTGGTGGTTGGATTTCCATGTCTCCGCCTCTATATGGTGAAGACGTAGATTTTGACGATGGGCATTCCAACGATCTACACCATGAGGCTGAAGACGTGGCGGCGTTCTTGATGTGGGCTGCTGAACCAAAGATGATGGATCGAAAGTATACGGGATTTGTAGGTGTTTTCTTATTAGGTTTCCTTGCAGTCTTGCTCTACTTCACAAACAAAAAACTATGGGCCCCGGTAAAATACCGAAAAACAGCGTAAATCGATAAATTTATCGTCTATTTCGTCGAGCTTACTGGTTATTATTTCTAGTCGTTATCATTGAGTCCCGCCCCTGCACCAGCCATCCGACTTTCGTGTGTAGATGGAGCGTAGGTCTTATAGGCAAATTCATTTAGCTGTATCAGCGCTTTTTCATCAACGTTGACCCGACTGCAGCGATTTGCATTTACAGCAACAAATTTTTCAATCGATTTTATCCGAATATTGGCCGGTCCAACCTCAGTAAAACCCTCAGACCGTAAACAAAAAAATTCACTGGACGAAAGGATACCTTCAAAACCTATCCAATCTATCTTTAAAGAAATATCTTTATCACCGAGCATCATCTGTAAGAAAGGCAGCATCAATGCAGGCGATACAACACCTGGTAAATTAACAGTATACTTGAAATCAGCTCCTGCATCGCAAAGGGCGGGTCCCAACCAGAGGGCGTTTTCCTCGTTAAAACATTTTATTGCTGTTACAATGAGTCTTCCATCGTCTAAACCGTAGGTACTCAGTCCACGAGCCGCTTTTCCAACCTCTTCAGCCTGCCCCCAATGCATTCCACTTCCCCGCGCTGCTTTTTTACAAAGATCTTCGTACTCACCCAAAGAGTAGCTCATTAGATTTCTTCTAAAAGAGGAAAGGGCCAGTCATCGCGATAATCTGTTTGCAATTCGTGGGGAAACGGCGCGCCTCTAAACATATTGATCCGTATCCATCGGTCAGACCGTGGATCAAAATGACCTGCCCCAAAAAATGATAGCTTTGCGCGCAACAGATCGATTGGCATCATTTGGGCATCGATTGTATTGCCTCGAACTTCTGCGTACGGATACTTCGCTGCGAGCTGACAACGCCTCACTATATGCCGATGTTCCGGGTGTTTGAGAAGAAAAGATGCAGTTGTACTATGCGAGTTACTCGACCTCAAATCAGCAAACATACGGGCTGCATCGCGACCAGGTTGCAATGGTTGCTCATAGTCAGCAATATTTTCACAAAATCTTTCACCAAGACGCGGTTCAAGTTTTTCTTCGGACACGTACCATGCTCTAGCATTGGCATCTTCTTTCGACCAATCTATGTCCAAAGCCCATCCATAAATGTCGCTACAAATCTTAATTAAAGTTTCGATGGTCATTTGGCCATCGATGCGAAAGCCTTTTGACTCATCAGCATCCATGCATTCTGCAAGCCCATCTACAAGTTCAGAATAAGGCTCCAAAATCAAAGAAATTAATTGCTCTTGACCCTCCAGGCTCAGTTTTTTTTCGCTCCAGTCCAGAAGCCGTTGCCAAGGAAACTGAATATGAAAATCAAACTTGGCCAAATAATCTTTCAAATCCACAAGATCACTCTTGAGTGCCCCTAATTTATTAAGTTGAATGGGATGTTCTGATCTCCAGTCTTTAACACTCTGAATTACACGAGGAACTAAATTTAGGAACACGCATATCTCTTTTTTGGACGCCTTCTCTACTGAGCGAACTCGGAGAAGTGCTTCCTCCTTTGCCATTATCCAATTATTAATAAGCATGGGGTGGTTGACCAGAAATGGTGCCATA
The DNA here is from genome assembly GCA_902633655.1 of Paracoccaceae bacterium. Lineage (GTDB taxonomy): Bacteria > Pseudomonadota > Alphaproteobacteria > Rhodobacterales > Rhodobacteraceae > LFER01. The sequence continues at coordinate 6,685 of CACPHA010000023.1, read as the reverse complement.
CCAAGACCCGTAGAGTTACCAATACCAAAACTTCTTCTAGATTTGGGGTGTAATCGCACCGCGGTTCTAGGTGAATGTAACTTGGCGAGATGCTCAACAAGATCCATTACAAAAGTCCGGATCAGATAAACCGTCATCATTTCTACTTGAAAAGGTCCTCGGCATTCTGGCCTACCAGATAAAACTTCACGATCCGCCACGCCAAACTTACCTGACCCGTAAACTGCAGTAGTACGCATAAGATATCCAACAGCCGCAACAAGATCTTCGTCTGGCTGATGTCCCTTTGCCAAGGCAGAAACTACATGATCCCAAAGCCGTATCGACCGGTTAGCCCTCGACAAACTTAGCTCACGCTCACTTACCCGACCAGCTTCCTGCAGTGGGATAGTCTTTCTGAGACGTTCAATTTCCGCATTTGAAGGTACGCCATCGTAAAGCGTGAACGTTGCATCCCACTCAGTAGCGATAACACGATCAGATCTTTTTTCTGGTGGTAGATCGTTTGCAAATGCAACAAGAGAATATGTGTTTATCGGGCCGATTGCGCTGTATACAGCAGCTCCAATGCCTTGCATGTTAATATCAAAATGAGCCCTTTTAAAAGACCAGTTTTCGGTGACGAACCGCCGCAACAAGGTTCGCATGAAAGAAAGTCTAGTTTGATGAAACGAGCCCATTCTTGAGAGAGTCATTAACGTGTCTGCGGAGCGATACGATGAATCTGAATAAACTTTATTTATAGCAGCCATTTTAATTTCCCAAACGTAAATCTAGCCTGTGCATAGACGAATTGAAGACTTTGGCACTTGGCCTCTCATAATTGTAATCGAGCAAGTAAGTGGGTCAAGGACAAAGACGGTACTCGCTTATAAGGCATTATTTAAGGGGGCCCAACTATCCCCAAAATCAGCTAAGCCTTAGGGTACTTTCAAAGCTTCCACTGCAAACCTTCCGAAAAGTTTCTCAAGGCATGTTGGCCGAGTTCTTCTTTCATTTCCACGATTCTGTATAAATCTAATAATACCACTACCGCATCTGCAGCCACACCTGCTCTTTCATTCCCGTATATTTATCTTAAACCAAACTAGCCAATTTTTTCCATCGAGACAGGCACTCATTATTAATTGGCGTTGTGAGCGAAGATCTTAATTTAAATTACAGAAATTTTCAAATTCATTAGGTAAACGAGTTAATAGATGTCAGGTCGTTTCATGACTTTTAAAGGATAGGCGCCCTTTTACTTTAGACTAACTAAATGTTATTTATAATATTTTGTATCTAACTCACGGAATAGCGCCTTTTATTTGCTTACTTTTCTGCCATTGTTTTCAAGGTTAACCAATTAGGTAAACTATTGTAATAAAGTAACATTTCTAATTAGCAGGAAACTAAAAGTGTACTAAAATCCGCCCGAAGAGATAAATTTCAACCTCCAATTTTAAATAGAAGCTCTTTAGATTTAAAATGGTATACTTAACGCCCTGCTTTATATTCTTTATTATAGTTTTTTCCTAAAAGTGGTATATTTTAATCTTACATAGAGGCGTAATATATGCTTTTAAGATTGTTTCTAAGTCCTTATTATCACATTATGTACTTTAGTTGATATAATTGCGTAAACGACAGAAACGAATAAATGAAGATATTAATTGCAGATGATCATATTCTTCTCACAGATACTTTGTGTATGTTTCTTGAGGGACAAGGTAACATCGCGTGCTCAACTGCACCCGACCTAGACGGTGCACTAGGCAAAGTCGACTTAGAAGGGCCGTTTGACCTGATAATGTTGGATTACAACATGCCCGGTATGTCAGGGCTGAACGGTTTGAAAAAGGCCCTAGCCCACAATGGCGGTCAGAGAGTCGCTTTGATTTCGGGAACTCCAGCGCGTTCTGTTGCCGAACAGGCCTTAGCTTCAGGAGCTGCCGGTTTCGTACCAAAAACACTCTCAGCCAAGTCACTATTAAATGCCGTACGGTTCATGGCAATGGGCGAACAATATGCACCAATCAACTTTATGACCGCAGAAGATGAAGCTACAGCGCCAAATCCCCTCGCAGAAAAACTATCAAGACGTGAACTTCAGGTTCTTGAAGGTTTATCTAAAGGTAAGTCGAACAAAGAGATCGCCAGAGATCTTGATTTACAAGAACCAACAATTAAACTTCATGTTAAAACGCTTTATCGAAAAATTGGCGCAGGAAATCGCACTCAAGCAGCTTTAATTGCTAGAGATGAAGGGCTCTTTTGATGTAACATACAATTATTCTGCACAGCCAAAATAGTACTGCTAAACTAGTTAAACGGTTGCTCACTCTATTGTATACCGGTAACCTTCAACCTGGCAGTGCGTTATACTAATTAAACGTTCAAGCTGAACATTTACGATCTCAGTCCACATTGAGGTGCCAAATTTTTCCATCATTTTTCCATCAATGGTTTGCAGCAATGCGGAACATTGCCCCGTGCTTCCGGGTTGAAGCGGTGGTCGAGCAATATCACAGTCCAGTTCCGCGTTACCAATCAGTGCACCCTCCTTATTGTAAAAAAAAGTAGCAACTCCTGAAACAGACCGGCCGCTTCGATTAGTAATTTGTGTTGTTAAGTGATATTCTGCGGTGGGTCCATGATCGTCATGTGTAAAAAACAAATTTATACCGCAAATTACTTTCTCTTCGGCGTTCAAATTTACTACCGAAAAGAGAAAAACAGCTATAAGTAAAAAAATTTTGCGAATCATAACTACTTCCCGCGTTTGTAATTCTTACGGGTTTTCACAAGGTCTTCTAATTTTTTTTCTCGAGAGGCGTCTGCTGAAAGGGCTGCAATGGCTTGAACTGCCTTAAGCATCGCTAATCCCGATTTTGTGGACGAGTCCATTAGATTGCCACCTAGGTCGAGCACCACTAAGCTTGCATACTTCTCCTCAATTTTCTCTAGTATTTTACCAATGTCACTTATGTCGTATCCAAAACGAGATAGATGATCGACCACAAATTTATCACCTTTTCTCAGCGCATTAATAGCCATTTTCAACTCAGGTTGTGGTGCGCCGTTGATAGTCTTTTCACGATAAATATTCTGTTCTGAACACCCATAATCCATCAAAGATTTCTGTTGAATTTGCAAATCTTCTTCTGGCTGGACTTTCGCAATTCTCGTATATCCGATCAGCATATACCACCTTTAGTAAGACACATTCTAACTACCAACGTAGCCTATTGCGTCAATATTCACAAATTCAAATCAGGTGCAAATTAAGTTCTTACTATGTTGAGTGGTCCTATTAAGCAAAAATAGGGCCTTAAACAACTCGCAAGTTAGACCTACTTCTTTGGCATTTGAGCAGAACGCAGTCTCTCTGCAAGAATTCTTAGAATACCGCGTACAACGATATGCGATTCGTCAACCATTTTGTCGAACTCTTCTCTAGAAACAAAAAGTAAATCACAGTCTGTCTCTGTATGGGCATTAGCCATTCGTGACTGATCGCTGACTACACCCATTTCCCCAAAAAGTTCATTTTCACGGACTAGAAAGTCAGGCTGGGTGGTCGCATTGCTAGGAAGAAAAATTCCAACTTCCCCAGATATTACAAGATATACGCCATTTGCAGCATCTCCTTTACGGAAAATGAACTTTTGCGCTTCCACCTTCATTCTTTTCATTCTAGAAATTGACCTTAGCAGATTGTACCGCGAAAGAAGCTTTTGCAGATGTAAGTGACACAGACAACGTGTCAAGATCATCATCAGTTCTACTTGGGCTATGATGACTTATGCGCAGCTCGCCAATATTGGCTTGATCAGCAAAAATACATGCTTGTTCTATTGATGAATGACCCCAGCCTTTTCTATTTTTTAATTCCTCTTCGGTAAACATGCCATCCCAAATAACCATCTTTGAGTCATCAACAAACTCCAACAATGCGTCTAGTTGATCATTGCTGTATTCATTATCCAAGAGATAAGAAAACTTACCTTTTTCCGTTTTCAAGGAGTAGCCCATACTACCGCCGGGGTGATTAAGCTCAATCATGTCAAGCTTACAGGTTGGAGCAAGCTTTCGCTGTACCGTTGTACAATTCAGAAACTTAAGTTGTTTCAGAATATTAACGATATCAACAGGAAAATAACCACCGGAGAAATAGGTTTGGATAAGATTCTTTAAAACCTGTCTATTCACCAATGCGCTCGAAAGATAAATATCTTTAAGGTGGGAAAAAACATCCAGATTAAATGGCAGGCCTTGTATGTGATCATGGTGAAAATGACTGTAAAGGATGACTGTCATTCTGTCTTGGTCAAGGGCAACATCCTGAAAGCCAGTACCAGTGTCAAAAATGATCTGGAAATCGTCAGTCAATACTTCATAACAGGATGTATTTCCACCATATCTCGTAGTTTGTTTTGGTTGGGGAATCGATCCCCGTGTTCCGTGCATTTTGATAAGCAAAACAAGTCCAGTTCTGTTAGGCACCTATGGTCTTATTGCACAGAAATCGGGCTGCACTCAAGACACCAACTTTAATACGACAAAAATTACTCGCTATTTTTCCCGTCTAGAAGGTTTTCAAATTCACGCTCAATCTCTTTCAGTTCTGCGATGGCGGCTCTTATATCTGAAGTGTCAAAAATATCTATCGATACCCGGCTACCTAACTTTTGGAACTGGCCTTGCTCGCGGACCCTTGACTTTAAATTGTGATCTGAAACGCAGAACGTACTTACAGGTCTAGAAAACCCTTTTGGCGTAATCTCTTTATAAGGCTCACATTTTACTTGATCCGCGATGAGATCGTAGGTCTGCTCCGAAATTATAATCTTGGTGGCCGGGGCCATCGCCTCTAATCGTGCCGCCAAGTTCACGGGGCTTCCAAAAGCAGTGTAATCGAGGCGTTGTTGAGACCCAAAGTCACCTACCGTACAATAACCAGTTGATATTCCCATGCGAACCTGCATGCCGTCCTTTATGCCAATTTTTTTCCAGTAAGTTTGTAGGTCCTCGATACGTTTTTGCATTTTTGTAGCCATTTCAACGCAAGCTAGAGCATCCTGCCTCTCTCCCAATGTCTTGGGGTCACCAAAAAATACCATAACGGCGTCCCCAATAAATTTGTCTATAGTACCACCACACTCTATTGCTATGTTTGTCATCTCTGATAGATAGTTATTAACAAGTTTCGCAAGAAGTTCCGGCTCAAGCCTATCACTTAGCTCCGTGAAGCGCACAATATCGGAAAAAAATACAGTCAAATTCTTCCGTTGGTGTTTTTTGCTCACTTCTCCGTTGCTTTGAAAAATGCTATCGTAGACCTGTGGTGAGAGGTAGCTAGCCAGCCTTTTTGAGATTTCTTCAAGTCTATCACTTTTTTGCCGAATAATCTCCTGGTTCTTCAACTGATCCTTTACAAGTTTTTCTTTTTCCTGCCGCAACTTATCTTCATTTGTACGGTCTACAAACTGTCCTTGAATGCCTTGGAGGAAGGAAAAGTCGGGACTTTCAGTTTTTGTTGATAGTAGAGAAAACACTTTTACTTCCTCGCCCTGTTCGATCTCCAAACGAGGAATCAGAACACGGCCGTCAGTCTCAAGCTTTTTTACGAATTCATCGATATAATTTTGCTCAACTTCGAGGGCTTTCAAAATATCAGGAAAATAGACACCTTGGAGATTTCCCAAAGCGGGGAAAAATTGTTTGAAATTTTGATTTGTCCGAATGACATTATATTCTGCATCAGCAAAATAAGCAGCCGTTATAGCGTTCTGAAAATTAAAGAAGCTAAGATCGATTACTTTATTTGAATTGAAAAACTCTTCTAATACCATCTCATACCTGCCCGACTCTAGAACCGTATAATTAACTAAAGATCCACTAACAAATGTGGAACTTTTTTTGACTTTGGGACAGGATCTTATCAGCTACCTTTAAATTCCGAACAGATCCAACTTAATGTACTCAGGCTACTTCACTTTCTGTTCTCGCTTTACGTGCCGCATAAGTGCGTCAGCCTGTTGTTTAGAAAGGCCAAAATCTTTGCGTAATTGCTCAAGAGATCGCACCTCAAGTGCATCAACAACTCCATCTTCCAGCGCCTCACGGATTTGATCTTCAAAAAGCATCTTTCGCCTCGCAATCTGATTGCTGAACGCGTTAGCTAAAATACCTGTTAGTAGAGCAACAACCGAAACACCCATAAGAGCCGTTGCGACAGAAATAATTTTACCAACCCAGGTTAGAGGCGAAACATCCCCATACCCAACAGTTGTTAAAGTAATCAAGGACCAGTACATCGCATCTGGTATTGAAGCAAACTTGTCTGGCTGCATTTCATTTTCGGCATAGTAAATTAGTGAGGAAGTCAACACAAAAGCAATAACAAAAAGATAAAGTGCAGCGATGAAAGACTTTCGCTCTTCATAAACCGCACTGAAAAGGTCTTCAATAGCCGTATTATAGTTTGACAATTTGAAAATACGGAGAAGTCGCAACGTTCGCAGAACGCGTAAGTCGAGCCCTGGAAAAAGCGCCTGTAAATAGAATGGCAAAATTGAGATCAGATCAATCAAGCCACTAAAACTCAGCATGTATCCAAACCTGTGGCTACCAAGTATTTTATCACTTGCAGAACGCTTCGCTGCGCTAGCCCAAAGCCTAAGAAGATATTCTATTGAAAATA
>CACPHA010000022.1 GCA_902633655.1 Paracoccaceae bacterium | reverse complement strand
ACACTACAATGGTGTGGTTTTTATTATAGCTCAGCCTAAGGATCTGAAGAAATTCTCCTTGCCATCTGAAACTGAGGTCGCTTGAATATACCTTGGGATTTTTGAGCGTAATATCGAAGCGATTTGGATAACCAAAGAGAGAGATCTCATCGATTTCAATTCGCCAACCCGCGATTTGCCTATTTGAGATCCATTCATTTATACTGGCTTTATGACTCAACGCACCCCATAGCCAAAATGCAGACCATGAAACTGATGCAACAAGAATGAGTGCAAACAACGCACGCATATTTTAGATCCTTCCATCTACAAGTTAAATGGTGTTTACAATCCACAAAAAAAGAGAGCCAGAGAAATGAGCTTGTGGATTTTCGGATATGGGTCGCTATTGTGGAAGCCAGGGTTTCCCTACATTGAATTCAAAACTGCACGTCTTTCAGGGTATAGACGCAGTTTTTGTATGTCTTCTATTCATCACAGAGGGTCTCCCCAAACCCCGGGGCTAGTCCTTGCATTGGACAAATGCAACGGATCCGAATGTATTGGTCTGGCTTTTCAAATTTCATCAGAAAACCAGGAGAAAACTCTCGCTTATTTGAGAAAGCGGGAACTTATTTCTTCCGCTTATCTCGAGGTTTCTTTGGATATTTTGGACTTTCAAGATGTAAACCACACCGCCGTTACCTATATTGTTGACCAGACCCATGAACAATATTGTGCAGATCTAACGCTTTCGCGGCAAGCAGCAATAATTTCAACTGCAGTTGGTGAAAAGGGCAGCAACGCTGAGTATCTGTTTAATACTGTCTCTAAGATGAAATCTCTTGACATTCCAGATGCAGAATTGGAACTGCTGGCGGATGAGGTGCGCAGGATTTTGGATGCAAACAGCTCTCCTAAGCGGTATAAGTGAATTAGTGGAAACGAATGGTATTAGTATGAAGGACTGACCCCATGGATCAGACAAATCTAAAGCTGAGCCCTCAGTTTTCTCAGCCAGTCAGACAAATCACTATGATGCTTGCGGTTGTTGCGCTGACATTTACTGGTGCCACTGTTGCTGCTCCGAGTGTGCTACCCGTATTCTTGTCAAATCTATGGCTGAATGGCTTTATTATGCTCGTGTTTGCAATTGGCGTAGTCAGTTGTTTTGCTCAAGTTTCCCAATTAATTTCTTGCGTTAGGTGGATTGAAAATTTTGCCGCCAACAGATCAAAGGTCCGCCCTAAAGCCCCACCACTGCTTGCACCTCTGGCAGCACTGCTTGGGTCACGAAGTTCGCAGATGAAAATCGCGGCATCTTCTACTCAGTCTATTCTGGATAGCGTCTCCACGCGTATCGAAGAGATTCGCGAAATTACTAGATATATTGTGAATCTCCTAATTTTCCTTGGGCTTTTGGGTACATTTTATGGGCTCGCCACAACCGTTCCAGCTTTGGTAGAAACAATTCGCTCACTTGCACCGCATCAAGGGGAAGCTGGGTTCGAGGTTTTTAGTCGCCTTATGGACGGATTAGAAAGCCAGCTCGATGGCATGGGCGTGGCCTTCTCGTCATCTCTTTTGGGTCTTGCTGGTTCACTTGTTGTAGGACTTTTGGAACTTTTCGCGGGTCACGGTCAAAACCGATTTTACCGTGAATTGGAAGAGTGGTTATCGTCAATCACGCGGCTCGGATTTGCCTCAGGCGATATGGAGACTAGCACAGAACAGGAAGTGGTGGTGGGCATCTTTTCGCAGATGACAGAACAATTGGAAAGTGTCAAAGAAATGTACAAACAAAGTGATGCATCGCGGGCTGTTATCGACCAAAAACTTGGATCATTAGCTGAGGCGCTTTCGTTACTTACTGTTCACGTCGAGGCCAATACACCCAGTGCAGACGCACTTAATAGGGTTGCTGAAGGTCAGGAAAAACTCCTTTCTGTATTAGGTAAAATGGAAGTCAGTGAGGCTCAGGATGCTGAAAGCCGAATGCGCCTGAGATCCATCGATGTTCAGTTGTTACGCTTACTTGAAGAAATATCAACGGGCCGTCAGGAAACAACGATGGCTCTCAGAAAACAACTGGAGGAATTGACTTTGGCAATCCAAAAAGGATCGTAACAATAGGATCCAGACGGTACAAGATAACTTTAGCCACTAGGAGCCATAGAAAATAAATGGCACTTTCACGAAGGACAGGGCAACGCTTCCAAGCTTCAATTTGGCCAGGCTTTGTCGATGCTATGACTGGGCTCCTGCTTGTCCTCATGTTCGTCCTCACTATTTTTATGGTTGTCCAATTTGTTCTTCGTGAGACCATAACTGGACAGGAGAGTGAGCTGAGCCAGCTTACCGCTGAGATCGCTGAGATTGCAGAAGCACTTGGTTTGGAACGGGAAAAGGTTGTCTTTCTTGAAAGAGAGCTGGGGACCCTGACGTCTACCTTGAATGAAACAAATTATGAGATGAATCGCCAGTCTGTTTTGATTTCTCAACTGACGCTCGAAAGGGATGATGCCCTGGGGGCGCTTGATGGTGCAAATTCTAAAATCGCGTCATTCGAAGAACAGGTTGCAGGACTTATAGCGTCACAAAATCGAGATAGGAAAGTTATTTCTGCTATCGAAAGTGAAAAAGAAATGCTGATTTCGAAGCAAACGGCCTTAAATCTCGTGCTGGCCTCTGCACGAGGTGAGATTGACAAAGCAAAAGAAGAGGCACGGCGGAAAGCTGCTGAACGTGAGGCTCTTGAATCTTTAATAGCTTCGCTGGAGGCAAAACAAAATGCTAGCGAACAGATTATTAAGGGGCAGAATGGTGATCTTAAACGGTTGGAAGAGATAATTACTGAGAAGGAAGCAGCTCAACTCATATCAAATGCTGCCGCAGAAGATTTACGAAAGAAACTTAAAGATGCAAAGGCTGAATTGACTGCGATGAGCCTCGCTCTGGAAGAGCAAAGGAAGAAAGCAGAAGATTTACTAATTACGTTAGCAGCTGCAGAGGCAGTCAAATCAGACTTCGAAGAGCAGATTCAGGAAGCTGTACTGGCACTTAAAGCTGCTAATTTGCAAATTGATAATCAAACCACTGAAATAACTGAACTACAAGAGCAAACAATCAACTCGCGGAGTGATTTTGAAAATGCTGAAATCGCTTTAGCAGCTGCTTACGCGAGACAGATCAATCTTGAAGCAAAAATTAAAGAACTTGAAGAACAGTTATCCTTTGAAACCACTACTTTTGAAAAAAACTTGAATTTTGCTGAAAATTCTCTTTCAGCGTCACAAAGTGAACGTAATGCACTGAATGAGCGTGTCATTGCCTTAGAAACGGAACTGATACATGCGGAAAAAGAGCTTGAAAATGCAAATGGGCTTACGGCCTCGCTGCGTCTTTCAATTGAAGAATTAGAAATTAGCTCTCTCTCAGAGAACATTGTACTTTCTGACAAATTAGCTAATCTGAAATCCGCCTATAGCGCTTTGGCTGCTAAGCGCGATTTTCTGCAGGTGAAATTGGTAGAGATGGGTGCAACACTTACTGAATTTAGAATAGACCGTGAAGAATTGCGAAATCAACTTGCAGAGGCCATATTAAACCTCGCAAAGTCCGTTAAAGTAGAGGAAACCGTAAAAGCTGATGCACAAAAACTCCAAAACGCAATTGAATTGCTAAAGCTCCAGAGCGAAGAAGATAAGTCATCGATTGAGCAAAAGCTTAGCTCAGTTCTAGCTAATTTGGCAAAAGCTGAAAGCAACTCTGCAATTCTACAGGGACAGCTGAAAGCAGCCATTTTAGAAAAAGTGGCTGCAGAAGAATTGTCGGAAAACCGATTGGATGAGGCTCGTCAAAAAGAGCTTTTACGTAATGCAGCTCTGAAAAAGCTTAAAGAGTCAAAGTTAGAGCTGAGAAGATCGAACGAAGACACTCTAAAGCTGGAGAAAGAAACCGCCATTTTGAACGCGCAAGTCGCGGAACTTCGATTGCAATTGGGCCAGTTGCAGGCTCTTTTGGATAAATCTGAAGAAAGTGACAGAAAAAACAATGTCCAAATAAAGAACCTTGGCAACCGGTTGAACGCAGCTTTGGCAAAAGTTGCCACCGAAGAGCGGCGGCGTCGAAAGTTGGAGGAAAAAGAACGAAAAAGGCTTGAAAAAGAGCTTGAGGAAAAAGAAGTGCTGGCCAGTCAAGCGCTTGATCTGGAAAAGTACAAATCAGAGTTTTTTGGTCGAATGAAAGATGTGCTCTCTGAAAGAGAAGGAGTAAGAATTGTGGGAGACAGATTTGTTTTCTCATCAGAGGTTCTTTTCGCTGTAGGACGAGCAGATCTCTCTACAAAGGGACGAGAAGAACTTTTGAAAGTGGGACAGGTTTTGAATGAAATAATGTCGGATATTCCTGATAATATAAAATGGGTGATCCGTGTGGATGGACATACCGACTCTAGCCCAATTAGGAATTCTCGGTTATTTGCGGATAATTGGGAACTGAGCCAAGCACGTGCTTTATCCGTTGTGCGGTTCATGATTTCCGAACTTTATATTCCACCAAATCGTTTGGCAGCAAATGGCTTTGGAGAGTTTCAGCCACTAAGCCCAGATGACACTCCCGCTGCTAGGACACAGAATAGACGCATAGAGTTAAAGCTGACTGAAAAGTAAGCCAGAGATGACATTTAGCTATAGGTAATTGTATGTTTTTGTGTGTGCGCGAGTTTTTAACATTGTCATTAGTTGTTTAACGGCGATTTATTTCAAACTAAATAAGTCAGATTTCCGTTAAAATAGCCTCTTGATTAATTCAACTACTAATAGGCTTAACTGTTACTCTGTAACTTTCTGCGACCAATTTCTAAGTTTCTGCTGTAGACTGGTGGCAATATTAATCTGGGATTATGGTTTTAGCACAGTTATTTGATAAAAAAATTGTGGAACGCTCGTTATTTTGATATCGAAGATTAGGACATACTTATGTCTAATTCCAAAACCAAATACATATAATAGAAACGCATCAAATTTGGCTCAAACTGGATAAATTGACCCGTCCTCTCTTTACATCCAAACCGTTCCAGAACGGTATTACTAAAGTCGATATCCAATAGCCCGCCTGCTCTGTAAGAGGGAGTTTCCTGCTACAAGGTACTCTTCACCTTTCTAACACAAGTCTTGCGCCGATTTGGACAAAACGGATCTATGACCTTTTTGTCAAATTTTAAGGGATAGATGCGGGTGTGAAAATTGCGTTTGGCCACTTAACTCGATTTGCCCGATAACGTCTCCGATTGCGAGCCTTTGACCTTTCAAATTTGTGATAGTATTTTTCTTGAGATGGCAATATACCGTCACCCAACCATTTTTGTGGTTGATCACAATTTCCCTTAAACACTTTTTGCCCTTGAGTTTTACCAAGTCAACTATCTAGAAGATTTCATCCTCGCCGGCATCTTGAAGTGCTGTAATCCATCAATCAGCTGCCGCAAGTAAGTTTACTCCAGCTGTTATCTCTTTATTTTTTGTCAAGGCAAAGTCAGTTCTGTGGTGACCTTCATAAGTCACTTTCGCACAATGAAAATCTGATTCTTCTGGATCGGTATCATGGTCAACTTATCGCTTAATGTAACAGGTATTACCAATGTTGATTTCTAGTGGAAATGCCAGTTATAAATCTCCACAACGCGAGAGTTTGCCAAGGCAGAACAGCGAAACAAGTCTTAATATAAAGCTTTTCAATCTGCGGTAAGTAAAGGTGGCTTGTTGCCGGATAGTTGCGGTTTTGCTGGGCCTTCTATATTCAACGTTAACTCGCCTTTATCGATCCCTACTTTTACAATGCCACCCTTGGCTAGTTTGCCAAACAGAAGTTCTTCTGCCAAAGGTTTTTTGATGTGCTCTTGGATTACGCGACCTAACGGACGTGCGCCCATTTTCTCATCGTAACCTTTGTCCGCGAGCCACTCAGCAGCAGCCTTGGTTAGTTCGATGGTGACATGGCGGTCCATTAGTTGTGCTTCGAGCTGCAGCACAAATTTTTCCACCACTTGCAGAATAGTCTCTTTGGGCAATGGAGAAAAACTGATCACAGCATCAAGCCTGTTACGAAACTCTGGCGAGAAGGTGCGTTCAATTGCAGCGGTATCCTCACCTTCTCGGCGATTACGACCAAATCCAATTGCAGCCTTTGCCATTTCGGTTGCACCTGCGTTGGATGTCATGATCAAAATAACATTTCGAAAGTCCACGGAACGGCCGTTGTGATCCGTCAGTGTACCATGATCCATTACCTGCAGCAGGACATTAAATACATCGGGGTGTGCCTTTTCGATCTCATCTAAAAGCAGCACACAATGCGGGTGCTGATCTACCCCATCGGTCAACTGGCCGCCTTGATCGAAACCGACGTAACCAGGAGGGGCGCCTATCAAGCGGCTGACTGAGTGCTTTTCCATATACTCTGACATGTCAAAGCGGAGCATCTCAACGCCGAGCGTATCTGACAATTGTTTCGCAACCTCTGTTTTTCCTACCCCTGTGGGTCCTGCAAAAAGATAGCTACCGATTGGCTTTTCAGGTTCACGCAAGCCTGCGCGAGCTAATTTAATGGCAGATGCAAGTGCTTCGATTGCCATGTCCTGACCAAAGACCACGCGTTTCAGGGCTGAATCAAGGTCTTTAAGAACTGCTGCATCGTCTTTGCTAACATTCTTTGGCGGGATACGTGCAATTTTGGCGACAACGGCTTCAATTTCCTTTATACCTATCGTCTTGCGCCTCTTACTCTCAGCTACAAGGTGTTGGGCAGCGCCGGCTTCATCAATTACATCGATGGCTTTGTCAGGGAGTTTACGGTCCGTTATGTAACGCGCGGAAAGTTCTACCGCTGATTTAATGGCGTCTGCAGTATACTTAATACTATGGTGGTCTTCGAAATAACTCTTGATCCCGCGTAGAATTTTTACTGTATCATCAACGTTGGGTTCATTCACGTCAATTTTTTGAAAACGACGGCTGAGTGCGCGATCTTTTTCAAAATGCTGGCGGTATTCTTTATAAGTTGTTGACCCCATGGTGCGTAGCTTTCCACCCTGAAGGGCTGGTTTTAGAAGATTGGATGCGTCCATCGCACCGCCCGATGTTGCGCCTGCACCAATAACTGTGTGAATTTCATCGATAAACAGCACAGCATCAGGATGTTCTTCAAGTTCACTTACTACTGCTTTTAGGCGTTCCTCAAAATCGCCGCGATACCTAGTACCAGCAAGTAGTGCGCCCATGTCTAGAGAGTAGATTGTGGTATTAGACAGGACGGTAGGCGTGTCTCCGCTCACTACTTTACGAGCAAGGCCCTCGGCTATCGCTGTCTTGCCAACGCCAGGATCGCCGACAAGAAGTGGATTATTTTTGCGTCGACGACAAAGTACCTGAACACAGCGCTCAACCTCATTATCACGTCCAATTAGGGGATCAATATTGCCATCGTCAGCCTTGGCATTTAGGTCCACGCAATATTTTGCCAGAGCCGACTCTTTTTTGTCTTCGCTAGAAACTTGGTCATTAGTTACATTGTCATCTTCAAATTCATTTGAGCCTATGACTGGCCGCGCTTCGCCAAATGAAGGGTCTTTGGCAACGCCGTGCGCAATGAAATTTACTGCATCATATCGAGTCATATCTTGTTCTTGGAGAAAATAGGCTGCATTAGATTCTCTTTCGGCAAAGATAGCGACAAGTACATTAGCACCAGTTACTTCTTTTCGACCAGAAGATTGTACATGGATTGCCGCCCGCTGGATGACGCGCTGAAAAGCTGCGGTTGGTACAGCTTCTGAACCTTCGATCTCAGCGATAAGATTTTTGAGGTCATTATCAATGAATTCAATAAGATTCGATCGCAGTTGACTCAAATCCACATCACAGGCGTTCAACACTTTTTCAGCATCTGGTTCATCAATCAAAGAAAGCAAAAGGTGCTCAAGAGTAGCAAATTCATGCGATCTAGCATTCGCCAAAGCGAGGGCGGAATGAATCGCGTTTTCTAGGCTAGTCGAAAATGAAGGCACTTGTGAGAGCTCCTTATCTGATATGGGCTACTCGCCCGTTTCATTATTTATTTTTGATATGGGCTACACGCCCGCTTCATGATAGATTGTGGTCGAAGTTTCTTACTCTTCAAGTCCTTTTTGCGAAAATTATGCCAAGTTGCATAAAATTTTCGTTGTTGTTATGTAATGTTTATCAAAAATTGTCTTTTCTACTCCGAATTTCGGCAAAAACTTGTGCCTCCGATGCATTTTGCAGTTTGAGATTTCTGCGGATATTCTCGCTTTTTGGTCTGAGAAAGGGGTTTGTCTCCAGTTCTTCAAGCAAAACCGAAGGAACCGTAGGAGCACCTTTAGCCCTTAAATTTGTTATCGTTTTGATCCGCTTCTGCAACTTTGTGTTCTGCGGCTCAATAGTGAGCGCGAAACGCCCATTGGCGATAGTATATTCATGACCCGAACAAACTATAGTTTCTGGATCAAGGTTGGCAAGTTTGCTTAAGCTTTCCCACATTTGCTTGGCGCTGCCCTCAAATAACCGCCCGCATCCCAACGCCATTAGGCTATCTGCCGTAAAAAGTAGCTTCGAATCTTCAAAATAAACCGCAATATGCCCAATCGTATGACCCGAGACATCAAAAACCCTTCCGGTTTGAGTACCAACACTTATACGATCGTTTTCAGAGACTTCGACATCCAAAGGAGGTAACCGATTTTTATCTGCCAAGGCACCGATTACTCTAGCAGAGTGAACTGATAAGATTTCGTTTAATCCCTGAACGTGATCTAGGTGATGATGGGTAAGTATGATATCGCTGAGGATCCATCCTCTCTCAGCAAGAGCTTTGATAATTGGTCGAGCCTCTGGGGCATCTACTAGTAGTGTTTTCCCACTCGCGTGGTCATGGGCAAGAAAAGCATAATTGTCGCTAAGACAGGGGATGGTAACTAACTCAAAGGGCATCGTAATCTAGACCTAAACTATTTTTCTTGCGATAGTGTGCCGGATCCAAGTGAACAGTGCAATGCATCTAGACGTACAAGACCTACGAAATTTTTACTACCGGCAACCTCTTGGGCGGTCTGTTCAGCGCGCGATCCGGCGAGAAGTTCGGAGGATTTGGTCAGAAACGAGTGGACAAACTGTCGCAGGCTTTGGCTTTGCAATTCCTCTTTTAAGGCCATTTCTGGCAAAATCACGTCGCGTAATTGCACT
The DNA here is from genome assembly GCA_902633655.1 of Paracoccaceae bacterium. Classification (GTDB taxonomy): domain Bacteria; phylum Pseudomonadota; class Alphaproteobacteria; order Rhodobacterales; family Rhodobacteraceae; genus LFER01. Next base: position 21,078 of record CACPHA010000022.1, on the reverse strand, counting down.
CATGCCTGGGCCTCAAGGTGTTATGGCGTGGCCATGTTCTGAAGATAATGTGTCTGTTCTTTGCAACGAAGCAAAATGGCCTCTAGAAACTGGTCATGTGGATCGTTTAATAGTCCTACACGGGTTGGAAACCAGTGATGACCAAGCCGCAGTACTGTCGGAAGCATTTCGCGTGTTAGGTCCTGGTGGGCGAGCACTCTTCATCGTTCCAAACCGTGTTGGTCTCTGGTCTCGTAGTGAACTGACCCCTATGGGTTATGGCAGGCCCTACACCAGCAGCCAGCTTGAGACGCAGCTTAGGTTACAAGGGTTTTTGCCCGAAAAATCTTCAGCAGCCTTATACCAATTGCCCTCTTATAAAAAGCGATGGCAACGATTTAGCAGAGTACTTGAACAAGTTGGACGCACGTTACCTTTTTTTGCAGGAGGGGTGCTGATCGTTGAAGCCAGCAAACGAGTGCATCCAATAATAGGCAGCAAAATTGAAAGTAAAGCAAAAGAGAGCTTTGGTGCTTTAAAGGAATTGACCAGTCCTAAGCCGAAACCGGTTTTAACAGAAGTAAACAGATCTGATTAGATTTGAAATTGCATTTTGGATTTATATTTTTTTATAGTTGTCTGTCGCCTTTTAATTGCGTCATAACGCGCATCGAATTTTATAACTGTAGTAGCTTTATGCAAAATGCGATGAATTAAATGTGTTGAGAGGTGTTGCGGGTGCGGAAATGCTCTGCTAAACCCACTGCGATTTTACCAGTTAAATTTGGTGAACAATTGAATATATTTGCCATTTCGGCTTCAGGTCATATGGTGGAACTAATAGAAAGGGTGAATGTGTCCGAACCAGCCTCGATTTCTTCCGGCATAGCTGCGCGGTATGCACGCGCTCTTTTTGAGCTCGCACAAGAGAAAGGCAGTCTGGATAAACTTGAGGGTAACCTCGAGGATCTCAACTTAGCATTGGAAGAAAGCGAAGATCTTAGAACAGTTATTAAATCGCCCATTTACAACCGCGACCAGCAATCTTCAGCAATTCGCGGAGTTGCTGAAAAAATGAGGGTCTCGAACGAAATGAAAAACACTCTCGGTTTGATGGCGTCAAAGCGCCGACTTTTTGTATTACCCGCCATGCTGCAGCAACTAAATGCACTTATAGCAGAAGAGAAGAACGAGGTCAGTGCGGATGTGACGTCTGCAAAAGCCCTGACGAAAACGCAGTCGGCTAAACTAGCAAAGGCCATCGCGTCTTCTGTTGGGAAAAATGTTAAAATTAATGCGAATGTTGATGAAGATCTTATTGGAGGTCTAACAGTAAAAGTGGGATCGAAAATGATTGATACATCGATCCGTTCTAAATTGAATTCACTTCAGAATATTATGAAAGAGGTGGGATAAATGGGTATCCAAGCAGCCGAAATTTCCGCAATTCTAAAAAAACAAATCGAAGGCTTTGGTCAAGAAGCTGAAATTGCCGAAGTAGGGCGCGTTTTGTCCGTTGGTGACGGAATTGCTCGTGTTCATGGGCTTGATCAAGTGCAAGCGGGTGAAATGGTGGAATTCCCCGGCGGTATAAAGGGAATGGCGCTGAACCTTGAGATGGATAACGTAGGAGTTGTTATATTTGGCACGGACCGTGATATCACTGAAGGCGATGTAGTTAAGCGGACTAATGCCATCGTGGATGTTCCGGCGGGTGATGCCTTATTGGGCCGGGTTGTAGATGGACTCGGAAATCCAATAGATGGCAAAGGCCCTATTGACGCTGCAGAGCGCCGTATAGCCGATGTTAAGGCACCAGGTATTATACCGCGTAAGTCTGTACATGAGCCTATGGCAACTGGTTTAAAATCCGTTGATGCCATGATCCCAATTGGTCGTGGCCAACGTGAATTGATTATTGGCGATCGTCAAACTGGTAAAACAGCGGTAGCTCTTGACACTATGCTCAATCAGAAAAGTTACAACGATGAAGCCGGTGAAGATGAAAGCAAAAAGCTTTATTGTGTCTACGTGGCCGTTGGTCAAAAGCGCTCAACCGTTGCCCAGCTGGTGAAAAAGCTAGAAGAGTCCGGTGCTATGGAATATAGTGTAGTGGTCGCTGCAACAGCTTCCGATCCGGCACCAATGCAGTTTCTTGCCCCTTATTCAGCAACGTCAATGGCAGAATATTTCCGTGATAACGGACGACATGCGTTAATCATTTACGATGATTTGTCAAAACAAGCGGTTTCGTATCGTCAAATGTCACTTCTATTACGTCGTCCACCCGGTCGCGAAGCATATCCAGGAGACGTTTTCTACCTTCACTCACGTCTTTTGGAGCGTTCTGCTAAGCTGAACGAAGATAACGGAGCGGGTTCTTTAACGGCTCTACCGATAATTGAAACCCAAGGCGGTGACGTATCCGCGTTTATTCCGACAAATGTGATTTCGATCACTGATGGTCAAATTTTTCTGGAAACAGAACTCTTTTATCAGGGGATCCGTCCTGCTGTTAACACGGGCCTCTCGGTGTCACGCGTTGGCTCATCGGCACAAACCGATTCAATGAAATCGGTTGCTGGTCCGGTTAAGCTGGAGCTTGCGCAATATCGCGAGATGGCGGCATTTGCTCAGTTTGGTTCTGACCTCGATGCAGCAACGCAAGCCCTTTTAAACCGGGGGGCGCGTCTCACGGAATTGATGAAACAGCCACAGTACTCTCCGCTTACAAACGCAGAAATCGTCTGCGTGATTTTTGCAGGTACGAATGGATATCTAGATAATGTCAAACTGAACGATGTGGGACGCTATGAGGCAGGTTTAATTTCTCACCTACGTAACAATCATGCCGATTTACTTGCCTTTATTACTAACGAAGATCCAAAAATCAAAGGCGAAGCGGAAGAAAAAATTCGCTCGGCTATCGATGCTTACGCAGCAGATTTCGCATAAGAGGAATACCCTATGCCAAGTCTGAAGGACTTAAAAAATAGGATTGAGAGTGTTAAGAACACTCGTAAGATTACTAAGGCAATGCAGATGGTAGCTGCTGCTAAGCTTCGGCGAGCCCAGGAAGCGGCAGAAGCTGGTCGCCCATACAGCGATCGTTTTAATAGTGTTATTGGATCACTGGCGGCATCTTTTAGGGATTCTGAAGGGGCACCAAAATTGCTTAGTGGTACGGGCAATGATGCGGTTCATTTACTCGTTGTAATGACTGCGGAACGTGGCCTTTGCGGCGGTTTTAATTCAAATATTTCTAAGCTTGCTCGACAGCATGGAAACGATCTGAGTGCAGCAGGGAAAACGGTCAAAATCTTGACAGTCGGTAAAAAGGGTCGTGACGCTTTACGCCGAGACTTCGGAGAAAAATTTATAGGACACGTTGATTTAACGCAAGTAAAGCGCGTTGGTTATTCAGATGCGCAATCAATTGCGCAGGATATTCTAGCACGCTTTGAGAATAACGAATTTGATGTCGCGACATTATTCTACTCAAAGTTCGAAAACGTGGTCAGCCAAGTCCCAAGTGCAAGGCAGATCATCCCTGCGAGTTACGAGGGTACGGATAGCGAAGATAACGGCACTTTTCATGTGTACGAACCGGACGAAGGGGCTATCCTAGCAAACTTACTGCCCCGTGGTGTTGCAACGCAAATTTTTTCAGCCTTGCTGGAAAACGGTGCATCTGAACAAGGCGCTAGGATGTCTGCTATGGATAACGCGACACGCAATGCAGGGGAAATGATCGATAAACTAACGATTGAGTTCAACCGTTCGCGGCAGGCCGTTATCACGAATGAGCTGATAGAAATTATTTCAGGCGCGGAAGCCCTGTAGAAAAGCGGAGACGAATGATGGCAAATGCAAAAGGAAAAGTGACCCAAGTGATTGGCGCCGTTGTGGACGTGCAGTTTGATGAAAACCTGCCGGAAATTCTTAACGCTCTGACCACAGATAACAATGGTAAGAGTTTGGTATTGGAAGTAGCACAGCACCTTGGCGAAAACACAGTTCGGACCGTTGCTATGGATGCCTCTGAGGGCCTTGTGCGTGGTCAAGAGGTAACTGATACGGGCGCGCCCATAGCGGTTCCTGTAGGTAACGCCACCTTAGGCCGTATTTTGAACGTTGTTGGTGAGCCGGTTGATGAGCAAGGCCCAGTAAATGCAAAAGAAACTCGCGCGATCCATCAGAGTGCGCCTGAATTTGAAGACCAGTCTACAGAAACAGAAATTCTTATTACCGGTATTAAGGTGATTGACCTCCTGGCTCCTTACACCAAGGGCGGTAAGATAGGTTTATTTGGGGGAGCGGGCGTTGGTAAAACAGTATTGATTATGGAGTTGATCAATAACATTGCAAAAGTGCACTCAGGAGTGTCGGTCTTTGCTGGCGTTGGTGAACGGACACGTGAAGGGAACGATTTGTATCACGAAATGATTGAGTCTGGCGTCATTGTCCCCGACAATCTTTCCGAATCAAAAATTTCTCTCGTTTATGGTCAGATGAATGAACCTCCCGGTGCCCGTATGCGGATAGCTCTGTCGGGGCTTACTCTTGCAGAACAGTTCCGTGACGAAACAGGCTCAGACGTCTTGTTTTTTGTCGATAACATTTTTCGATTTACGCAGGCTGGATCTGAAGTTTCAGCTCTCCTTGGCCGAATTCCTTCTGCTGTTGGATATCAACCAACACTTGCGACCGATATGGGTGCGATGCAGGAGCGTATAGCATCAACGAAGTCAGGATCAATTACATCGGTGCAAGCGGTCTATGTTCCCGCCGATGACTTGACTGACCCAGCCCCCGCCACTTCGTTTGCGCACCTTGACGCGACAACAGTTTTGAGCCGAGCAATTTCAGAGATTGGGATTTACCCTGCAGTCGACCCACTTGACTCAACATCGCGTCTTATGGACCCAGCAATCGTGGGCGAAGAGCACTATGGTGTGGCGCGAGACGTGCAGGGAATACTCCAACGCTACAAATCGTTGCAGGATATTATTGCGATTCTGGGTATGGACGAACTTAGTGAAGAGGATAAGTTGACCGTTGCTCGTGCAAGAAAAATTCAGCGCTTCTTATCACAGCCATTCGATGTTGCCAAAGTATTTACAGGATCCGATGGAGTTCAGGTCCCTCTTGATGAAACTATTGCTTCTTTTAAGGCTGTTGTGGCAGGCGAGTATGACCACCTTCCAGAGGGTGCTTTCTACATGGTAGGCGGTATCAATGAAGTTATGGCTAAAGCTGAAAAGATGGCTGCAGACGCGGCTTAAGGGAGGTTCCAGGTGTCAGATACGATGCAGTTTGATCTAGTGTGTCCGGAACGTTTGCTTTTATCTGTTCGAGCTAATGCAGTTCAAATTCCAGGTTCAGAGGGTAATTTAACGGCCTTGCCTGGGCATATGCCACTGATCACTACGCTTCGCCCCGGCATTTTGACAATTACCAGCAGTGATGGTGATCAGCAGTTCCTTGTTACAGGTGGATTTGCCGAAGTTGGGGAGAAGGTGACCGTTCTGGCTGAAAAAGCAGTCCCTCGCGCGGACATAACTCAGGAAGAATATAACAATATGGTTGCAGATGCTGAAAATTTCTACAATCAAGCGCAGGATAATTTTGTTAGCGAGCCTGGTCCAGTTGATGAAGCAGCCAAAATGCTTTCTGATCTGGTGGCAGTGGGCGATGAGATCGGGCTAAAGGACTAAAGAAAAAGGCAATTGTTGTATTTTGTATATTACGCGCTGATTACTTACAAAATACTTTAAAATAAAGAGCGGCACCTAAGCCGCTCTTAAAATTTTATAAGCAGCTAGATTAGAATGTGAATTCGATACCCACAGCCGAGAACTCGGTTGAGTCAGTAGCGGCAATAACTGACACACCGCTTCCGATGGCATAAGATACATCTGCCTCCCAAGCTGAATTTTCGTCAGTTGCATAAGCTACTGTGATGCCACCCGATGAAAACGAAGCACTTGCGTCCCAATCATTTGCATCGTCAGCAGATACAGCTAATGAAATATCGCCCATTGTATACGCAAGGCCAAACTCTGTTACGTCATCGGCTGCCGCATTATTGTCAGACGAAAGTGACAATGTCATATCGCCCATTGTGTAGGATGCAGTGTATGCCATGGCTGCGTCACCGTTAAAATTATCCGTACCGGTAACTGATAAGCCGATATCACCCATCGTGTAACCTAACGCATATGACGTCCCAGGGTCAGCAGCAGCTGGTTCTGTGTCATAAGTTATGCCTACTGATAGCCCACCTACACTACCATCTATTGATATGTCACCACCAGTAAGGTCATCGTCATAACGGTCATCGACCGCATCGGCATCAAAGCCAACAGACCATCCGCCGGCTCCAACAGTTACCAAAGGTGTGTCCAAGTTGGAACTTTGCTCATCTACTTCTTTGTCTGCGTAATCAGGCAGGAAACCTCCACCGAAATCATCTGAGACAGAAACCGTTAAACCGGTGTCCGTTGTTACAGACGCGCTTACATTTAAGTCGATTCCGGACCACACCATAGACGTAATACCATTAGCGACTGTACCAATACCATTTGTCCCAGCCGTTGCGGTGTTGGCCACTCCAGCCCCCGCGCGGCCGGATAAAGAAACTTCAGCTGATGCTAATGACGTCGTCATTACCAGAGCGGTAGTTGCGAGAAGAACATGTTTCATATTTTTTTCCTCGGTTCGTTATTTTGACCCTGATATGGTGAATCCATACCAAGTACTAAAATTTTCATCGCTCGTTTTCCGGGTATATTGCAAGCGAATGCGTCATAAACCAGCATCCTGTTTCAAAAATGATGCAGCATTGCCACAGTTTTTTACGTAAATTTGAAACAAAAGCATGTGGATACCTCATTTAAGTTTAATTAAAGATACTAAGCTGGCGGGATTTTTACTAATCTCTTATGGTTCGTTGAAGCATTTTTTAGGTTGATGTCATGCTAACACTCTCAGACGACTTATAAGTCAGATACCTATGGACCCTAAGCTCCATAGAGCTTATCAACATTTCAAGTTAAAAATGAAAGGGAAATCCAATATGTCGCGCTATTCTGCTGCTGAAATCGAACCGAAATGGCAAAAGGCCTGGGACGATTCCGGCGTGTTCAAGGCCATTCGCGATGAAAGCCGCCGTAAGTACTATGTACTTGAAATGTTTCCTTATCCTTCAGGAAAATTGCATATTGGGCATGTCCGTAACTATACGATGGGTGATGTCATTGCTCGTTACAAAATGAGTACAGGCTACAATGTATTACATCCCATGGGCTGGGATGCCTTTGGCATGCCGGCGGAAAATGCTGCTATGGCTAGCGGTGGCCATCCAAAGGATTGGACTTACAAAAATATTGACCAAATGAGAGGTCAAATGAAGCCGTTGGGATTATCCATCGACTGGTCACGAGAATTTGCAACCTGTGATCCAGAATACTACGGGCAGCAACAAGCTCTGTTTCTGGATTTTCTGGAGGAAGGACTTGTTTATCGTAAAAATGCGATTGTAAACTGGGATCCAGTGGATATGACAGTACTGGCCAATGAACAGGTAGAAAACGGGCGGGGCTGGCGCTCTGGTGCCTTAGTGGAAAGGCGCGAACTTGCACAATGGTTTTTCAAAATTTCTGATTTTTCGGAGGATTTGCTCAGCGCAATTGACAAATTGGATAACTGGCCTGCAAAAGTCAAGCTAATGCAAGCAAACTGGATCGGGAAATCCCGTGGCCTTCAGTTCAGTTTTGAAACTATCGATGCGCCCGATGAGTTTAAAGAAATTGATGTTTATACAACCCGCCCGGACACCCTCTTGGGTGCATCATTTATAGGTATATCAGCAGATCACCCACTGGCGCGATCTCTAGAGGTAAATAGTCCAGAAATTACCGCTTTTAATCAAGGTTGTCGTCAGATGAGCACTTCTGAGGCTGATATGGAGAAGGCGGAAAAGAACGGTATTGATACAGGTATCAGGGTTAGGCATCCTCTGAATCCTGAATGGGAACTTCCGGTCTGGATAGCAAATTTTATTTTGATGGATTACGGTACTGGAGCTATTTTCGCATGTCCTGCGCATGATCAGCGAGACCTTGATTTTGCAAACAAGTATGAATTGCCCGTGATTGATGCGTTTTTTTCTATTGATAATGAAGCGCCTGTATCTACAAAAGCATTTATTCCTCAAAAAAGTGAAAAAGTGAAATGGGTAAATCATTTTACTGGACTTGATGTTGCCACCGGGCAGGAGGCTATTTACGCGACTATTGCCCATGCTGAGGCGCACGAGTGGGGTAAAGGCGTTACTAATTTTCGCCTCCGTGATTGGGGCCTAAGCCGTCAGCGCTATTGGGGCTGCCCAATACCTGTAATGCATTGCCCAATTTGTGGCATCGTACCAGAAAAGAAAAAAAATCTGCCGGTAAAACTACCCAATGATGTGAGCTTTGACTTACCTGGAAACCCTTTGGATCGCCATCCAAATTGGCGCAACTGTACCTGTGCACTCTGCGGAGGCGCGGCTTTACGCGAAACGGATACCATGGACACATTCGTTGACAGCTCTTGGTATTTCGCACGCTTTACTGCACCGCGCGCCGAGACGCCAACAGAACAAAAAGATATCAATTACTGGATGAATGTAGACCAATACATTGGCGGGGTAGAGCATGCAATTTTGCATCTTCTTTATTCACGTTTTTTTTGCCGTGGAATGCAGAAGACTGGTCATGCTACAGAGAAAAACATCAGCGAACCATTCAATGCCCTTTTTACGCAGGGCATGGTAACTCATGCGATTTACAAGACCACAAGTGAAGAGGATGGCCGCGCCTTATACCATTACCCTGAAGATGTAAAACTAAAAGATGGGAAAGCCTTCCTGAAGAATAGCGGAAACGAGGTGAATATCGAGCCTTCAGCCAAAATGTCAAAGTCAAAGAATAACGTGGTGGACCCTGAGATGATCATTGCACAATATGGTGCGGATACAGCTCGCTGGTTCGTTCTGTCAGATAGTCCACCCGAGCGTGATGTTGAATGGACCGCAAGTGGTGCAGAGGCAGCTCATAAGCATATCGCCCGAGTTTGGTCAATTTGCTGCAAAATTAAAGAGTTGCCGGAAAACACAGGTAGTGAAAATGACCTTGAACTCATGCAGGAAATGCATAGAACAATCCGGGACGTCACTTTGGGAATTGAAAGCTTTGGTTTCAATGCAGCGATCGCCAGACTTTATGCATTTACGAACAAACTATCCAAGTCCAAAGCCAGTAAGTTGAGCCAACGGAATGCGGTTATGACGTTGGCACAATTGATGTCGCCGATGACACCCCACTTGGCTGAAGAGATATGGTCTCATCAAGGTGGTCAAGGGTTAATAATAAATGCACCTTGGCCGGTTGAGGATGAAAGCATGCTTGTTCAGACATCAATCATTCTACCCATCCAGGTAAACGGTAAAAGACGCTCGGAAATTAACGTCCCAAAGGATCTTCCCAATATAGATATTGAGCGTCTAGCATTGAGTCAGGAGGCTGTAAGGCGATCGCTGGATGGTAATAAGCCCAAAAAAGTTATTGTTGTGCCAGGGCGGATCGTCAATGTGGTCATTTAAGCTTTTCCCTGTGTAATGTATCATGGAGCACCCGGCCAACGATCGTGTAGCTCACAAAAATTAGTAACTTGAGCAGATTTACTAATCATGCAATTTATACAATTTGTCACAAATAATTAATTAGGGTAGTAGAGAACAAATCGGCCAAAAATATTATGTTTCCTGTTCCTTAAAGCGAGGTCTGGAAAGAAACTAAGAAGGGAAATTTGTGAAGCTGAATGGGGGAAATGTAAACGCGTACTTGAGAGTACCAGAAAAAAACAGAGCCGGTTTGCTGATCTATGGACCGGATCAGATGCGAATAGCGCTCAAGCGACAAGAGATAATAAAAACAATAGTTGGGTCCAATGGCGAAGAGGAAATGCGCCTCATTCGGATATCCTCAATCGAGTTAAGAAAAGATCCAACCTTGTTGCTTGACTCCATGAAAGCGAAAAGTTTTTTCCCTGGTCCGCGCGTTGCATTTCTAGAAGAGGCCTCAGATAATGTAACGAAAATAGTAAAAGTGGCGCTTGAAGAATGGGAGGAGGGCGATGCTCAGCTTGTTATAACTGCGGGGCAATTACGTACTTCTTCGTCTTTACGAAAATTGTTCGAATCTCACGCTAAGACTTATGCATCAGCTATTTATAATGATCCACCAAGTAAACACGACATTCAGTCTGCCATCGATAAGATTGGTATCAAAAATACATTAAATGATACATTTGAAGCACTAGCGGCCCAGGCGCGCGTACTTGATCCTGGCGATTTCCATCAAATGTTAGAAAAGATATCATTGTTTAAGTTGAATGATAAGGCTCCCCTTACAGTTGAGGAAATTGATTTGTGTGCTCCGCTTTCGCATGAAGCTGTGATTGACGATATTTTAAATAACGTTTCGGAGGGCCTATCGGACGAGATTGGGCCCGTGATGGAGCGGCTTTTGTCTCAGGGCATCCAACCTGTTACGATCTGCATCCTAGCAAGCCGGCATTTCAAAACACTTTTTACAATAGCAACTCATCCCGGCGGCGCTAGTTCAGCCATAGCAAAACTGCGCCCACCAGTTTATGGTTTACGAAAGGACAGGCTGGTGAGGCAAGCGAAACTTTGGGGCATCGATAAATCAAAGAAAGCACTTAAAGTACTTACAGATCTCGATCTAACATTACGGTCTGCTGATCAATCAGCCCCAGCTTCAGCCTTGACCGAACGCGCTATGATCAGACTTGCTATGGTGGCAAAGCGCTAACAAGAATAAAGTCATAAGAAAGTCGGTAGATTATTCACAATTTGCTTTAGACTCGTATCATTCAAATGTGCATATCTTTGTGTCATGTTGGGACTAGAGTGACCTAATAGCTTTTGGACCTCGTAAAGTGTAACACCATTTTGAACTAATAAACTAGCGTAGGTGTGTCTTAAATCGTGGATCCTAACATCTCTAATTCCAGCGTTGTCGCGCGCCTTTTTAAATGCTGCCTGGAAATCGTTATATGGACGACCGGTCTGTGGATTTGTGATTAGGAACGCATTTAAACTGACTGGAAGTGCTAAAGCTTCAGATTTAAAACGTAATGTTTTTATGATTTTTTTTGCATTTTCACTCAAGAAAATAGTACGTTTTTTTCCATTTTTGCTTATTGGGACAAACAAACGGTCGCCATCCAAATCAATATTACTCCAGGTTGCCAATCTAATCTCACCACATCGAGCGCCAGTTAAGATTAACAACTCTACTACTGAACCTAAAAATGGGTGCGAGCTTTCGTAACATGAGTAAACTAATTGGGCGATTTCTTTTGGATTTAAAAATCTTTGCCTTGGCTCACCGATTGAAATCCTACGATGATTGTTAACAGCGATATCAGAATTTATAAAATCCCACCTAACTGCGACTCGCATTATTCGTTTCAGTAGTACTAGATGCTTTAATATTGTTGAATTTTTGTATCCCGCCGAAACTTGCTTTGCGATCCATATGTCAACATCTCTCGACATAATATCGCATAAGTTAGTTTGTCCAAAAGACGGAAACAAATTTTTATAAAACGTATACCAGTCATGCGAATACGTCTTTTTATAAGATTTAATGTAAGGATAGTAGTTTTTTGTAAAAAACTCTCCCAGACTTATATTAGGTCCATTTACTAACATAGATTGTTGCATTTTCGCTATTTCCGCACATTAACTTAAATAAAAATAGTTTTTAAAGTGACGCAATTTTAGGCATTTTTCACATGTTTTGATCATTTTTGTACCATACAGTATTTATTATAAGTCGTTTCATTTCCAAGGACTATGGGTCTAGAGGATATAGGTAAGACAATTTAATGAAAAAAATTAACACATTTGTATTAAAAGCGACCAAACATGTTCTTCTCGCGACTACAGCTTTGGCAATGACAACGTCACTAGCCGCAGCTGAAGTTTCTTTATCAGGTCGTGCTGGCGCTGGTGTTGCAAATACTGCAGCTGCAGGCACTAATGGCGTGAGCGCCGGCGTAACTTCTGAAATTTGGTCAGGTATCGATCTGAACGTAAGCGCTTCTGTAACAACCGACAATGGTGTAACTATCTCTGCTGGTGACGACTTTGGCGGTGGTAAGCTTCCAGACTATGCAGATAAAGAGCTCGATGCTCAGACTTCTGACCTTGACACACCAGGCGTAACGGTCGCAGTAGGCGGCTGGTCTGTAGGATTTGACAACCAAGCAAAAGATGACCGTTATGATAATACTCAAAACGGTGATATCACCATCGATGGTACAGTTGGTGGTCTATCAGTTGGTATTACTTATGACACAGACGCGCAGGTACATGGCGGCGCTGGCGCTAATGCGGCAATCATGAACGCTGGTACATCTTACGCATTGGGTTACACAATGGGTGACATTTCTCTGTCCGTAACCGGAACTGATGCCAACGATGCTGGCGATGCTGCCATGGAGTGGTCTGGATCATATGCGATGGGTGATATGACGCTTTCTCTATCGTCAGACAATAACGGAGCAGGCGATGATGTAACCCAAATGGGAATTGCTTACGCAATGGGCGATCTATCAGTATCTCTGTCTGCCGATGATGCTAATGACTGGAACGCAAGTGCTTCATACAGCACTGGCGGTATGTCAGTATCTTATGCGACCGATGAAGAGTCCGCTTGGGAAGCAGATGTATCCTATGCTCTGGGTAGTGGGGCATCGGTTAATGCCTCTACTGACTCAACAGAGTTCTCTGTTGTAGGAATCGAGTTTACATTCTAAGTTATTTCTTAGGAGATGAGTTAAAGGAGCGGTTATAAAGCCGCTCCTTTTATTTTGTGGATCGTCAGGAAATTACAAATTGTTATTTGTTATAGTACTTCTGAAATTGTTAGGCGGAGACTTCCTGCCACGTTTTTTAACTTTAATTAAAACTGAAGAAAGTTTTGAAGATTCTTAAAAAAACCAGTCAATGTAAATTTAGCCCAAATCAAATTTTTGAAATGCATTTTGGATTTCACGCCAAGTATGCGAAATTAAGGCGAGCCCTTTTCTAGTAAGTTTGGGTTTGGCTTTACCCTGAGCTATTCTTTTGCAGTCAATAGCATTTTTGCTATTTAAGGCCATTAATAATATGAAAATCTGCATTGCAGTTCAGTTTTTCAGTTAAACCGACTACGAGCCTTCACTCCGCATAGTACGAATTTCACTTGCATTTTAGTTGTCAATTTTATCCAGTAATTTCGCCAATCAAATTGCATATGTAGCGGTTACTTGTATGCAAATACTAAAGTGCGTATCCGAATTCTTTTGTCCATGGCTCCACTTTATGAATTTCAGATTTCAATTGGCTTTCATAGTTTCTCCACCGGTAACTAGCGCTCTTATAGAGCGGTTCTATGACCTGTGAGTAACTAGGTGTGCTTATAGACGCGCGTTCTTTAGCGGTCGTTTGATAATTTTTAAGGTTATCCTCCCAGAGTAGGCCTAAAAATTCTATCAATTTTGCTATTTCTTCCTGCATATTATCTATTACGCGTTCATAGTATATTCTGGAAGTTCTGAGATCGTATCGCTTCATACACAAACTGGCTATTTCCATTGTTTTGCAGTAAAAATCCACTGTTCGTGTCAGATCCAAAAAATTTCCCACTGCTGAATTAAGCCGAAAGTTTTGCATCCAGCAGCTCAATATCGCGTCCAATGGATGGCGCAGTGCGAACAAATAATTAGCATCAGGGAATAGTCGGTTTATTATCGGTAATTGAATTATGTTCAAGGGTAATTTATCAATAACTACCTTAGCGTCCTTATCAGTTATGTGTTTTCCTAATTCATCTAAGTAAACATCTCTTGCTGCATTAATCGTCTGGCCATTTAGCCTTTCAATTTCAACGGTTGTTGGATTTCCTAGGAAACTATTTACTAAATTTATCATGGGCTTTTCTTCCACCACACATAGCTTTGAGTGTGTTCTTAGTATAGTATCAAGAAGTGTAGTTCCTGATCGTGGAAAGCCGATGAGAAAACATAATTTGTAAGGCATTGTTGACCGTTTGGGCTGATTTAATTGATCTGGCGCGGAAAGAGAGCTCAATTCCGCTGCCTTTTCTCCTATTTGTTTGAAGAATGCGTCAACATCGTTTGAGTCAAATTCCGCCGATTTTTTAACAAACGAATTCATAGACACAAATGCTTCAAACGCTTCGTCATATTCCCCTGAACTCTGGTGCGAGTTAGCTTTTATTCGCCAATAAGATGCCTCTTTTCTGCCTGATAATTGCTTAATATCAATCTCATCTAGTAAAAATATGCAATCAGAGTACTTTTTAAGCCTAAATGCCAACAATGCTCTATAAAAGCTTAAATCAGCACTATCAGAAGCCATATTCACATTGGCTAATGATAAAACACTGGAAAACTTATCCAATTCATTTATTTTCTCATAGACCTCGCATAAATTTAAATAAGACGTCACGTTTTTAGGGTCTGCATCTATTGCTTTTTGAAAGTATTCCAACGCTTTCTCTGTATTCTGCTTATCATTATATATTGACCCTATCGAATTGAATGCTTCGGTAAATCGTTTATTAAAATGAATTGAATGTTCTAGAGTGGTGAGGGCCAGATCAGTTTGCCCCAATTCTCTTAGTATAAGCCCTTTATTATAAATAGCTTCTGAGTAATTTGGTTTGTAGGATATTGCTAAATCATACTTTTCAATAGCCTTTTCAAATCGCTTTGCGCCCTTCAGTGCATTACCTAAGTTATTGAGCGCAACGTGAAAATCTGGCTGTAATTCGATGGCCTGCTGTAGATACTTTATCGCAGCCTTATACTCCTTGAGATTATTAAGAGCATAACCTAAATTATTCAGCCCGTCTGGGAATCGGGGGTTTATTGACACCACTTTTTTGAAAGCTTTAGTTGCTTCGTCTATTTTTCCCAGAGCCTGAAGAGATATGCCTAATAGGTTCCAGATATTGTGAGATTTTTTAAATGTCTTTAAAAGTTGATTTGATTTGAAATTTAGTTCCTCGAATTTCTTTTTTTTGTAGAGCTCAAGGAGTTCGCGTAATACCGTTTCAGCTGGATCTTTATGATTGGGCACATTTTTTAGACTATTAAGTTTTTCCTGGGCCAATTGGTTTCGCTTATTTGCAGAAAACACTTTGTTTATAGATGCATTAAAATCGCTTTGGGTGCTGAGCTCACTTCTTAATTTAAATGGCAATTTGGTGGGGTTTTTTGGGAGTTTTAAAAATTTAGCCAACCTGTACCTCATTGCGCATTTACGTTAAATTATACGATATGGTCTGTATTCGGTGAAATTGAGATAAATTTCAATAACAAAAAGAAGGGTGGTTAATACATTAAAAATATTAGAATGAAGTTTACAACCTGTGGAATACATGTTGGGATGTTGTTGATATTTAGCTTTTAATTTTCGAATGGTAAATGTGGATTTACAACGATCCTGGATGGAAATTTCAGTAAGGAAAAAGATCAAAGTGGGGTGGTAATAACATTGGGTTTAGCGGCGGTTAGAGAAAGAGTAAAAAAGGTACAAGATGCAAATAAATTTGCCTCTGAAATGACCTCAATTATTGCTGTTTCTAAAATGCAAAATATTTCGCGGATAACTAATGTTTTAGATGAGGGCCATAGATGTTTTGGTGAAAATCGTGTCCAAGAGGCGTCTAACAAGTGGCCTGCTTTATTTAAGATATATGACGGTATCGAATTGCATCTCATTGGTCCATTACAAACTAATAAGGCGCGTCAGGCAATGAGCCTTTTCCAGGCTATACACTCTGTTGACCGACCTAAACTCAGTAACACGATCGCGCGTCTGGCGCAGGAAACCGGAAACTGTCCTGATATTTTTATTCAAATAAATACAGGCTATGAGCCGCAGAAAGCTGGTATCCTACCCAGTGATGCAGACCCCTTTATAAAAGAGTGTCGGAGCCTGGATTTACCTCTTAAGGGATTAATGTGTATCCCACCTGAGCAAGAAGCGCCAGCTAAGCACTTCAAGCTTTTGGTGACTATTGCAGAGGCGAATGGGCTTTCCGGTCTTTCAATGGGAATGTCAGGTGATTTTGAAACGGCCGTTGCATTTGGGGCAACATACGTACGTATAGGTTCGGCTATCTTCGGTTCACGCCTCCCTGAGGAAGCACAATAACTTTTGTGCCAAAATTTATACGTCTAGCAATCTCCAACAAATGAATTGAACTAAGCGCAACGCATCCTTCGGTTGGATAACCACGTTTGCGCCAGCGGTGGAGAAAAATCGCGGATCCTCGACCTTTAACAGCGTAAGGCCAATTCCAATTGGTTAGAATGACAAGGTCATAAAGTGGATCCGCTCGAAACAGTTTTTCGTGACTGAATTTAGAAGGCGCTTGACCGAGCATATTATAATCAGGATCTTTGCAGTCGTCTGACCAAATATCACTTGGTCTGATCGGAATTGCCCAATCTGTCGGCTTAAGTAATCTATCGGGGCGATAAAGCAGGCCAATGATCTCATGTTGACCTTCCGGCGTTGCGCCATCGCCTTCGGATTTGTTAGCTGACGTTCCATTTCGTCCAATGGTGCACGGATAATAACTCGAACCCATTCGCATACCGCAAGGGGTAATGTAGATGTGTTCTTTCCTTTTCCTCATAGCAGGTGGCCAGATTTTTTCGCTTTGGTGCTAAGATAGCCGGCATTGATAGAGTTCTTTCCAAGAATAAGTGGCACTCGCTCAATCACGACAATATCATTTTTTTCCATCATCAAAATTTTAGCTGGATTATTGGTTAAGAGCCGGATTCTTCGAATGCCCATTTCTTTGAGAATTGAAGCTCCAATCCTGAAGTCTCGCTCATCGTCTTCGAACCCTAGCCGATGATTGGCCTCAACGGTATCGAAACCCTCATCCTGCAAAGAATAGGCTCGCATTTTATTGGCTAGACCGATTCCTCTGCCTTCTTGGTTCAGGTAGAGTAGAACACCTGCTCCAATTTTACCCATTTGCTCTAAAGCGCCGCGTAATTGTGGGCCACAGTCACATTTAAGGCTACCAAGAACATCTCCTGTAAAACAAGCTGAATGTAATCGAACTAGAATAGTTCTAGAGCGTGAGGGTTTGCCTATTTCCATGGCATAATGCTCTTCTGATGCATTGTTTGGCCTAAAGACGTGCAATTTCCCTTTCGGCGCGGCGGTTGTAGGTAGGTTGGCTGCAATAATATCTGAAAGGTTTGCACTCTCTGATAGATATGGGCTAGCTGTTGCGACGTTTAGACTGGACAATTCGTTCCGCTCTAGTGACTGTATTGTTGAATTCGGATAAAATATAAGTGCGGATGGCAACAATCGAGCGCTTTTCACCAGTGTTAAGGAAAATCGTTCCAATTCAACATCACCTACGCGCTTGGTTTGAAACGGGCCCTTGATTGGATTTTTTAAGTCAGAAGATGGATCAGCTACTGCCGTAATCCACGCAACGCCTTCATTATTTGGCACGATAATACGGACCAGATCTCCATCATATGCTCCGAGTTTTAAGGTTGCGGCCCGTTTTGCTGTTAGAACTAAAAGAATTTCTCCATTAAGTTGTCGAAGTAAACTTAGACGGCTTTCACTCAATGTCTCTGCTGGGATTAATAAAGCTTGACGCTCTCCATTAACACTAACAGGCACACCCATACGCAAATCTGCTCTTGCACGGGATATTTGTTCCTGAATATTGGGGCCTAGTGCCATTGTTATCACTACCAACATTGTTGCATATGGGTTTTGCGTTAAAGCAGTAAAAGATTCAATATTCCATTTTAATTAATAATTAATTCAATAATAATTAACATGGTGTCCTAATGTGAGTAAAACGTAACAAATCCTGCAATTTAAGCGTCTAAACGCGATTATGACTTTAAGTAAGGATGACAAAAAGTGGCTAAGATCAAAAGTATTTTACTGGTGGATGATGATGATGATCTGCGCGCTGCTCTAACTGAGCAATTTCTAGCCACTGATGAATTTACCGTAAAGCAGGCCGTTAGTGACAAAGAATCCCTTGAATACCTGCGTAGCCATGACTTTGATGCGATCATTGTGGATGTGAATTCGAAGAGTAAACACACTGGAGAATTATGCAACACTATATGGAAGCAGAATGTAAAATGTCCCATTATCATGCTTATTGATCATGATAGTGTTTCAGAAGCGATTTCAGGACTTGATACAGGTGCTAATGATTATGTTGCAAAGCCCTTTAAATTTTCTGTACTGCTAGCTCGGATAAGGTCTCAACTTAGACAGTCCGCAAAAATTGATGATGCCAATTTGGCCTTAGGCCCGCATATATTTTTTCCTACGCAGAAATACCTACTGAAAGACGATGGGCGAAAAATTAGGCTAACAGATAAAGAAACAAATATTCTAAAGTTGCTTTTGCAAGCAGAGAGCGCGCTCGTCCAGCGTGACGTACTTTTGTACAAGATTTGGGGTTATAATCCTGACATTACAACGCACACTTTAGAGACGCATATATATCGGCTAAGGCAAAAAATTGAGCAAGATCCGACAAATTTTCAGCTACTGGTCACCGAAGCAGGAGGCTATAAGATAGTCGCTTGACGACAAAACTCATTAAAGTGAGTATTGAAAATGGTCACCTAATTAGAAAAGCCATTGTAGTAACACATTATATATCCAGTCGCAGATATCGTTTCTCCCTGCTAGGCTCGTGCAGACTTTTCGCAAATGGATTGATTTTCTAGTTAATTAATTTGACCACATGAAAGCTATTCAAAAACAAAGTTCTATCCCATTTGAACCATCGGCGATCAGCTATTTTACTTTTACGCACTTCCAACCTAACTGAATAAATTGGCCAGTCGCTACATCCGGTCCCACATTGAATTACACTTTTCGTTGCCTTTGGATAAAAATTGGATGAAATGGTTTAAGGTCAAAACTCGGGCTAGGCACCCTTTGCGTGGGCTGATAATAAGCCTATTAAATATTACGATTTACATTACTATATAAGCACGGAATTTGGACATGCGTCTGCATCAAGTATTATACCTACAATTTGCTCCAGTGTTATGTTACCGGCGTTCCAAAACTAAAATGGGGGATGGCCAAATTGCAAACAACAATTGCTACTTGGAACATTAACTCTGTTCGTCTTCGGGCGGCATTGGTAACAAAGCTTTTGAAAGAAGAGAAGCCACAAGTTTTGTGCCTGCAGGAGTGTAAATCACCAGCGGATAAAATTCCGGTGGATCTGTTTACGGAGTGTGGTTACCCGCACATCATCGCCCGTGGGCAAAAGGGCTACAACGGAGTTGCTATTCTATCGTGCGCACCAATCGAGGAAGTTGGAGCTTATGATTTTTCCAACCTTGGACATGCGCGACATATCGCCGGACGATTGGAAAATGGATTGACGATCCACAACTTTTACGTACCTGCTGGCGGTGACGTTCCCGATCGTTTGGTCAACGATAAATTTGGTCAAAAACTTGATTATCTTGCAGCGATGAAAGCCTTTTTTCAAAACAACTTACCGAAAGTTTCGGTTTTGGTTGGTGATTTGAATATTGCCCTCAGTGAAGATGACGTATGGGATCACAAAAAACTTTTAAAGGTAGTAAGCCATACACCGATTGAAGTTGAAGCCCTAGAGGATGTTCGAAATGCAGGCGACTGGGTAGATGTTACCCGAAAAGATCTGCCTCAAGGTAAATTATTTTCATGGTGGTCTTACCGTGCACGGGATTGGGAAACTACAAATAAAGGACGCCGGTTAGATCATATCTGGGTATCACGTGATATTGCTTCTAAAGCGCATAGCTCGCGTATTCTACGTAATGCAAGAGGTTGGGACAAACCGAGCGATCACGCACCAGTTTTTGCTACTTTTGATATTTGAAATTCATTTATCAATACCCATATTAAGATTTAATAGAATGATTAGAGAGTAGACATGTTGGAGTTAGGACAAACAACCGAAGTATCATCCAAAGAATTCATATTTGATGCCGACGAAGGTAACTTTATGAATGATGTAATCGAAGCCAGTAAGAGCGTTCCTATCATTGTTGACTTTTGGGCACCTTGGTGCGGACCTTGTAAGACACTTGGCCCGCAACTCGAGGAAGCCGTAGTCTCTTTTAAAGGGGCAGTAAAAATGGCGAAAGTTAATGTTGATGAAAACCAGATGATCGCAGGTCAACTGCGTGTTCAATCCATTCCAACGGTCTATGCTTTTTGGCAAGGCCAACCAATTGATGCCTTCCAGGGTGCGCTTTCGGTATCCGAAATAAGGGCTTTTGTCGAAAAAGCAATTGTAACTGCTGGCGGGACTGTTGGCGGTGGGCTTGATCAAGCGGTGGCTGCTGCTGAGGAGCTTCTTTCCTCAGGAGAGCCTAATGAAGCGTTGCAAGCTTTCGAAGCTGTTCTTGAAGAAAGCCCTAACCATGCGGGTGCCTATGGCGGCCTGGTTCGAGGCTACATCGCACTGAAGGAAATGGATCAGGCCGAGGCTATTTTAAACGGTGCACCAGCTGAAATTTCTGAAACCGCCGAACTGGAAACGGCGTTTGCCCAGCTTCAACTTGCCAAACAGTCAGAGGATGCAGGCCCACTTGGTGAACTACTGGTTGCAGTCAGTGATCGACCAGAGGATCACCAAGCACGTCTGGACCTGGCGCAAGCATTGTATGGAGTTGGAAAGATAGAAGATGCGGTGGCAGAGCTTCTAGAGCTTTTTAGAAGAGATCGGGATTGGAATGATGGGGCTGCAAGGACGCAACTCCTTATAATATTTGAGGCACTCAAATCAAACGACCCTATTGTTCTAAACGGCAGACGGAAATTAAGCTCATTGATATTTGCCTGATGCACTTGCAGTGCTATTATCCTTTTTATGCCAATGAACTTTGAACTTCCCGAAATAATTCCAGTGTTTCCATTGCCTGGAG